>JBBQJR010000092.1:0-9914 GCA_038326125.1 Chthoniobacterales bacterium | reverse complement strand
GGCCACATCCTGCATCACCATCAGATCCACGACATCGCCGGTCACGTCCGGCCGCTTGCCCGCTTTTTTCGCCGCCGGCACTGCCTTCGCAAATGCATCGTCCGCCGCTTTTTTTTTCCCCGCGTTGCGCAGCGACGGCGTGATTTTTAACGCGCGCAGCAGCACATCCTCCCCCGCGCCCCTCGCGGGTGCCGCCTCCCGCCGCGCGAGTTCGCCGCGCTCCCACTCGTCCTGCGTCACGCGATGCCGCGGCGACTTCACGGTCTCCACGTCGGGCGATGTCTTCGCGACCGGCTGGCCGAAAATTTCGCCCCGCGCGATCTCGACCGTCGCGCCCTTGCTGTTCACGTCCTCACCCTGATTGAAAAACGCATACATCGCGTAGAACTCGCGCTGCGCGATCGGATCGAACTTGTGCGAGTGGCACTGCGCGCAGCCGATTGTGAGCCCGAGCCACACCTGCCCCGTCGTGTTCACGCGATCGATCGCCGCCTCCACGCGGAACTGCTCGGGCTTCGTGCCGCCCTCTTCGTTGATGAGCGTGTTGCGGTGAAACGCCGTCGCGACGAGTTGCGCCTTCGTCGCCTCGGGGAACCCGACGACCGGAGGCAGCAGATCGCCCGCGATTTGCTCGATGGTGAATCGGTCAAACGGCAGATCATCGTTCAGCGCCTTGATCACCCAATCGCGGTACGGCCACATCGCGCGCTCGCCGTCGATGCTATAGCCGTTCGAGTCCGCATAGCGCGCCTCGTCGAGCCAGTGCCGGCCCCACCGTTCCCCGTAGTGCGGCGAAGCGAGCAGCTTGTCGGCGAGGTGTCGGACCGCGGATTCCCGATCGCGCGCGATGTCCGCGGTGAAAGTGCTCACCTCCTCCGGCGTTGGCAGCAGCCCGGTGAGATCGAGATGCATCCGGCGACAAAGCACCGCCGGTTCGGCCTCCGGCGAAGGCGCGATGCCCTCGCGCAAAAGACGATCCAGGATGAACTGATCGATCGGATTTTTCGGCCAAGCCTCGAGAGCGCCTTGCCTTGCGCGCAGCGCCGCACCGGCCTTCGGATCGTGCTTCTCCAAATCCGAAATCCGAAATCCGAAATCCGAAATTGTTCCGGGTTCCGTTTTCGCCAGCGGCAGAAAAGCCCAGTGCCCCTCATACTCCCCGCCCTGCGCGATCCACTGGCGGAGCAAGTCAATCTCCTGCGGGGCGAGGTGCTTCTTCGACTTCACCGGCGGCATGATGTCGTCCGCATCGTGCGTCGTGATGCGTTTGATTAGTTCGCTCTCCTCCGGTTTGCCGGGAACGATTGCCGCGTACCCGCCGAGGTCGCGCACCGCATCGTCGCGGAGGTCGAGCCGCAGCTTGCCATCGCGGTGCTTTTCGTCGGGACCGTGGCAGTAGAAACAGTTGTTCGAAAGGATCGTGCGGACTTGCGCGTTGAATCCGATTTTCTCCGGCCCGGCCGCCACTGCGCTGCTCAAAATGGCTGCACCCGCCGCAGCGAGCACGTTCGCGAAAATCGGTCGCGCGTTTTTCTTCGCGAGGATCGCAAACGGGGCTGGAGCGCAATTTTTCATTCCAGTGCTACTTCGCCGCCGCGCCCTTTTTCTTTGCCGCTTTCGATTCTTTTCGCACTTGGATTTCCACCGCGTTCTTCTGCGGCTCGCCCGGCGTGCTCCGTCCGTCCGCGATGAATTTGTCCAGCATCGCCGTCAGCCGCACCACGATTTCCGGATGCTCTGCCGCGACATTTTTCTGCTCCGCGCGATCCGCCGCCAGATTGAAAAGCTGATCCGGCGGCAGCCCGTTTTCCGCGGGAGAGCCGGGCTTCGGCGCGCTCCATCCGCCGCTCCCGGCGCAGAGGCACAGCTTCCAGTTTCCGTCGCGGACCGCGAACGATCCGTTGATCGAATGCGACACGAGCGCCGTGCGTTTCGATCCGTTTTGGCCGAGCAGCGCGGGCAGAAAACTCACGCTGTCCTCCGCCGCGGTTGCGGGAATTTTTGCCCCGACGATTTCCGCCGCCGTCGCCATGAAATCCGTGAGGCACACGATGTCCGCGCTGCTGCCGCCGGGCTTCATTTTTCCCGGCCACCGCACGATGAACGGCACGCGGTGCCCGCCCTCGAAAATGTCCGCCTTGTGCCCGCGGAAGCCCGCGCTCGGGTCGTGCCCCTTCGCGCGCAGCTCGTCGAATTTCGCCTGCGGCGAGCAGCCATTGTCGCTCGTCAAAACCACCAGCGTGTTTTTCGCCGCACCGCATTCGTCGAGCGCGGCGAGCACCGTGCCGACCGCGGCATCCACCTGCATCACGTAGTCGCCATACGCGTTCAGCCCGCTCCTGCCCTTCCATTCCGGCAGCGGATTGATCGGCGTGTGTGGCGCGTTCAGCGGGAGGTAGAGAAAAAATGGGCGCGCGTTTTTTGCCGACGTCGTGATCCAGTCCGATGCCACGCCCACGAGCGTCGGCAGCACATCCACCGCCTCGAATCCCTCGGCGCCGGGCCCCTTCCGCGTCATCCCGCCATTCTCGCGATCGGTCATCAGCGGAAACGCCACGTCCTTCGTCGGCACGACGGTGACACGATCATTCTCGATGAACGTGAACGGCACCATGTCGAGCGACGCCGCGATGCCGAAATAATAGTCGAACCCGACCGCATTCGGCCCGTTCGCGATCGGCTTTGTGAAGTCCACGCTCCACACTTGATCCGGCTTTTCGACGTTCAGCTCCTCGACGGTCTTCCCCTCACGCTTCACCCAATCCATGCCGAGGTGCCACTTGCCCACGCACGCCGTCGCGTAGCCATTTTCGCGGAGCATTTGCGCGACGGTGAGCCGCCCCGGCTCGATCAGCCGCGGGCTCAGTCCGCCGAGCACGCCACTCTGCAATTTGGTACGCCAATTATAGCGCCCCGTGAGCACGCCGTAGCGCGTCGGCGTGCAGACGGCGGAGGGCGTGTGCGCGTCGGTGAAAATCATCCCGCCCGCCGCGAGCTTGTCCAAATTCGGCGTCGCGATTTTGCCGTCGGGATTGAAAGCGCGCACGTCGCCGATCCCGAGATCATCGGCGAGAATGAAAACGATGTTTGGCTTTTCCGCCGCAACGGCGACCGAGGCAATCAGAGCGGCGAACAGCGAAGGGAGGAAACGCATCACGCGAAGATGCAAGCGCGCTTCCAAAGTGCAAGCCGGGCGAGCGCGGTTTGCGCTTGTCGCTTTTTGCGGGCGCGGAAAAGGTCGCGCGCATGCCTCGCTTCCTCCGCCCGCTGCTCCTCCTCGCCCTTCTCGTGCCGCTCGTGTCGGCGCCCGCGGCATCACTTTCCTCGTCGGGAAAAATCAGCACGACGCACGATGCGTGGGGCCACCGCGCCGGCGCGCGCGGTTTTTCCACTGTCCTCCTCGATGCCGGGCACGGCGGCAAGGACCCCGGCGCGACCAGCCGCGTGACGGGCCAGCGCGAAAAGGATCTCGCACTCGAGATGGTCGAGCGCGTCCGCCGCGAACTGCGCGGCAGCGTGCGCACGGTGCTCACGCGCGGCTCGGACACGTTCATCGAGCTCGACGATCGCGTGCGCCTCGCCGACCGCACGAACGACGCGGTGCTCGTGAGCTTTCACTTCAATTCCGGGCCCTCGCACGTCGCCGGCCCGGAGGTTTATTTCTGGCGCGTGGACAGCTATTCGCTCGGGCGGCGCATCTTCGCCGCGCTCGCGCGCACCACGGAAAACCACGCCAGCCGCGGCCTCGTCCGACGGCGGTTGCGGCTCACGCGCAATCCGACCATCGCCTGCGTGCTCGTCGAATGCGGCTACCTCAGCCACGGTCGCGAGGCGCGGCTCATCGCGCAACCGGCTTACCGCGCGCGCCTCGCACAGACGATTGCCCGTGCCATCCTCGACCAGCGCGCGGCGGGCGACGGCACGCTCGGCCCGCTGCCGAGGCCGCTCTACGAGCCGATGAGTTGGGCCACCGATCGCCGCGAGTGATGCCAAAATCAGCCGAGCTTCGCATGTTTGCCGAAGGCCTTGCCTGGCTCTAAAGAGCGCGGCCGCGGGTGCCCGGCCACGTCTCCGATCCCTTGCCGTCGCTCGCATTCTCGGAGCGAGGATCGCGCGGGTCGCTGCCAGCGACCGGGACGCCGGGCGTGCCACGCACCGCGGATCCGCTTATGCAAACACACCGTGCTGCATTTCAAAAAACGATAGAACTTTGCGCGCTCCCGCAATTCGTCTAGGCAACGCCCGCGCAGTCGCCGAACGGCCCGCGCGCCGATGCAAGCCGAAGTCTTTTTCATCTATCACAACGGAGAGCAGCGGGGGCCATACACCGCGGCCCAGATCAATCATCTGCACCGCTGCAATTTCGTTGATGACGACACGCTCTACTGGCGCGAGGGCCTCGAGCAGTGGCAGCCCGTCGGCCAGATCGTGCTGCGCCGCAAGCACCGGAAGCGGTTGCTGTTTTGGTTCATCCTGCTCGGCGTGATCGCGGTGCTCGCGCCGCTGGTCATGTTTTTTGGACCCATCATCGCAGACGGGTGGCGCGAGCTCACGAGCGGCGATTTCACCTCGGAATCCGCGTGGTGGCGCGCGCGCGGGCTCGTGCGCGAGCAGCTTCCCAAAGGCACGCAAGTGAGCTTCGATCCGCTTTCCACCGCGCAGGTCACGCTGCAGGATCACGACGGCGCGGCGGTCGTCCTCGGCGGCGCGCTCACGCAGCCTTCCGGTGCGGGCGAGCATGGCGCATGGCGCGTACTGCTCCGTTATGATGAGAGCCGCGGCACCTGGGGCGCGGCACCGAAATCCGACGCGCCCGCTCCGCAAAACTGAAGCGCAAATGGGCAGCGTCATTTTTTGGGAACCAGAGAGGTTCACAGAGGATGCACGGAGGAATCACCGAGGTTCTGCGCACCTCTGTGCATGCCTCCCTCTGTGGTTTCATCGGCAGCGTTCGACTCGGGACACTGCCGAGGCCTCGCGGGCGCTTGCCATCGCACGCTGCTAGCGCTCTGTTTCGCGCCCCGCATGAAACGCCTTCTGCTGATTTTCCTCCTCGCCGCACACGCGCACGCGCAGCGCATCACCGTGCCGAACGGCGCGAGCCTCGGCGAAAGCGAGGCGCAGAAGATCGAGGGCAAAATCGCGAATGTCCGCCGCGATCTGCTTTCCAAATACGAGACGCAGCTCGGCGAATTGCAGCTCCAGCTCCAGAAAATCGCGGACCTCGAAGGCGCGGTCGCCGTGCGCGACGAACGCACGCGCGCGCATTCCGAGCAGGCGCTCTCCGTCGCGAATTTCGCCTCCGATCCGAAATCGCTGCGCACGCTCCAGCAGACCACGCTCAACAAAATGAACGACCTCGTCTCCGGCACCGTCGCCGAGTCGCTGCCGAAGCTCGTCGAGCTGAAAAAGCAGCTCACCGTGGACGGCAAGCTCGATGACGCGCTCGCCGTCAGGCAGTGCCTCGAGCGCCTGCAAAATGCCAACGTTCCGATCACGCGCGCGGAGTCCGGCGGCATCGTGCCTGCCGAGACTTTGCTCCGCGCGTACGGCGCCGATCGCGCCCGGGCCGACAAGACTTACAAGGGCGTCCGCGTCGCCGTGCGCGGCGTCTTCGCGGGCTACAAACTCGATCCGGAGAATGGGAAGAGCCTGCTGCTTTACCTCGCCGGCGGCACCTCGAACGGCTGGGTGCAGTGCGCGTTCAATCTGGCGCAGTGGCGCTACCGCGAGGAACGCACTTCATCCGGCATCGTCCTCGTCCTCATCCCGCGCGATGGCGGCGAAGTGCGCGCGGCGAAAGGCGCGTTGCTCGACATCCTCGGCGACTGCACCGGCTGGGACGAGATGGTGAAGCTCGCCAAGTGCGACGTGCCGCGTTAGCGGAAAACACCGCCATGCAACCGTGGAAAATCCAAGCCGTGCTCGCCGCGATTTTTGCCGGCTTCACTTCCGTGCTGGCAAAATCCGGCATGAAAAATCTCGGCCCCGACGTGAGCCTCGCGCTGCGCACCTGCGTCGTCTTCACGCTCGTGATGATCAACGCGCTCATCTGGACTTCCGCGAAGCCCGCCGCGATCCTGCGCACCGCACAGCCGCGCGACCTTCTGCTGCTCGCACTGAGCGGCCTCACCACCGCGCTCTCGTGGATTTTCTACTACCGCGCGATGCACAGCGGCACCGTGACCTTCGTGTCGCTCGTGGACAAAGGCAGCATCCTCGTGACGCTGCTGCTCTCGTATTTCGTTTTGCGCGAATCATTCGACCGCCAGACGCTGGCAGGTGCCGCGCTCATCCTCTCGGGCATCGTTGTGCTGAGTTGGAAACGCTGAAGCGCGTCCGCCTTCCGCGGCTACGGCTTCGGCTTTTTCTCCCGCGCGGGGACTTCGCGAAACGGCTTCTTTTTCTTGAAAAGCGCGAGCCGCTCTTTCATTCCGGCCACGTCGTCCGGGTTTGTTTTTTCCGCGAGCGTGAGCGCCTCCTGCTGCCATTTCAGCGCCTGCTCCCAGTCACCCGCCTCGGCGTACGCGGCGGCCAGCGTGTCCACGGTCGGCGCGTGTTTGTAGTCGGTTTCGTGGCAGGCTTTTTTGGCAAACTCCACGGCCTTGGTTCCATTGCGCACGGAGTCCTTTGGATTGGTCGCGAGCGTCCACGCGTAATCATTCGCCGCGCCGGGGAAATCCGGCGCGCGCCGCATCACTTCCTCGAGATCGGCGAGCGCGGATTCCGGCTCGGCTTCCACGAGGTAAAGGTGCGCGCGGTAAAGATACGTCGCGGCGTCGTTCGGATCGAGATTCACCGCTTCCTTGAAATCGCCGAGCGCCTTTTCCTTCTCCCCTTTTTCGGAATACGCGGAGCCACGAAGCTGCCAGCCATGCACGTTTTTCGGATCCGCTTTCACCGCCGCATCGAAGTCTCTCAGCGCGCCGTCGTCGTCACCCTTTTGCGCACGGCAGATGCCGCGGGTCGCGAGCAGTTCGGCATTCGCGGGTTCCTTTTTCAGCGCAAAATCATAGTCCGCAATCGCCTTGTCGAACTCCTTCCGAAACTGATGCACCGCCGCGCGCAGCAGCCGCGGGCGTTCGTCGTCCGGCGCGAGTTCCGCCGCCTTCGTGTAGTCCGCAATCGCGTCGTCGAATTTGTTGCGCGAGGCGTTCGCGAGACCGCGGAGAACGTATGCGGGCGTGAGCTTGGGATTTGTCTCGATGGCTTCGGTGAGCAGTTGCACGGCACGATCAAAGTCGCGCTTCTCGAATGCCTCCTGGCTCTCGCGCAGCATGTCCAGCGAGTCGCGCTTGATGACTGCGTGCGCAGCCGTGAGGAGGGCAACCGCGAGGACGACGGACAGGGCGAGGCGTTTCATGTGGCGCGCAGACTGGCGCAGGACTTCGAAATTCTCAAGGGGCGTCCTCGCGCTCAGTACACGTCGCGGCGGTAGCGCTTTTCGGTTTTCATCATGCCTTCCTCGACGTACGCGCGCGCGTCCTCGGCCGATTTTCCGCCATGCGTCTGCACGATGCGGATGAGCTCCTCATGCACGTCCTTCGCCATGCGCTCCTTGTCGCCGCAGACGTAAAAATAGGCGCCGTCCGCGATCCATTTCCAAAGCTCCGCGCCCTGCGCGTGCATCCGGTGCTGCACGTATTCCTTGCGGCCCTCCGTCTCGCGCGACCACGCGAGGTCGAGGCATTCGAGCACGCCATTTTTAATCCATCGTTCAAATTGCCCGCGGTAAAAAAACTCCGACGCCGAGCGGCGCTCGCCGAAGAACAGCCAGTTTTTCCCCTGCGCGCCCGTGGCCTCGCGCTCCTCGAGAAACGCGCGGAACGGCGCGACACCCGTGCCCGGCCCGACCATGATCAGCGGCGCATCGGGATTCTCCGGCATGCGGAAATGCTTCTGCACTTGCGCGAAAATTCCCGCCGTCTCGCCGGCACTCCAGCGCTCGCAGAGAAAGGTGGAGCACACGCCGCTGCGCACACGGCCATGCGCCATCCAGCGCACCGCGGCGACGGTGAGATCCACCTGCTCGGGGTGCGCCTTCAGCGACGACGCGATCGAGTAGAGCCGGATGTTCAGCGAGCGCAGCGTGTCGGCGAATTCCTGCGGCGAAAAGCGCAGCTCGGGAAATTCCCGCAGCACATCCACGCAGTCGCGCGAAGCATTCCACGCCGAAGTGTACTCCACGAGCGCCGCGGCATTCACCGGATCGAGGAGCGTGGAAAGTTTCACCGCGCCCTTCTCGGCGAGTTTCGCGAGCAGTTTTTTGTCGGCAAAGTGGATTTGCAAATCGCGCAACAGCGCCTCGCGCACGGGCTTCTCCGCGTCCTTCACCTTCACGATCTCGTCGCCGGAAAAACCGAGTGTCGCGAGCGTGAAATCCACGAGCTGCGGATCATTCATCGGCTTCACCGCGAGCGCATCGCCGGGCTCGTACATGAGCCCGGAGCCCGCGAGCGAAATCTCGATGTGCCGCGTGTCCTTGTCCGACCCGGAGCCGCAGAGGCTCACGTTCCGCGAGCAGTGCGCGGGGAGAAAATTGCGCGCGTGGTACAGGGGCTTCGTTTCCGCGGACATGGCGGACGAAATACGAAGGCCATGCGCGCAAGACAAGCCCGCCGCCATTTCGGCAAAGACGCAATTTGAACTACGAAGGGCACGAAGGGGCGCAGCCGTTGATTTCTCCCCGACGGTTGTCGTCTTCGTGTCCTTGGTGCTCTTCCTCGTGAAATCCAGCTTCACCAGTCCCGCGCCCGCTTCGCCGCGCGATTTCTTTCCGCGACAACGCCCGCTCCCTGCCTATCCTCGCGCCGTCATCACCGTCGCATGAAAACCCCTCCCCGCTTTCTCGCGAAACTGCTGCTCGCCGCCGCCACGCTCGGCGCGCGCACCGCCCCGGCCGAGCTGCCGAGGGCGCCGATTCGCGAGAGTGAACAGGCGCAGGCGCAGATACAGAACGAGACGAAACTGCTTGCCGACGCACTCGATGCGATGCTCGGCGAATATGCGCGCAACCTTCTCGCCGGCGAGGATGCGGGGGCGGTGCGGCGCGTGCGCGGATCGCTCGGCTCACTTTCGGCCACCGAGATGCGGCAGGTCGTGGACTTGCTCCAGCGGGCGCGCACGACGCCGGACCGCGATGCCGCGGTGAAGACCGTCGCCAGCGCCTTCACGGCGCAGCAGCAGATCGTCCTCGCGATGCAGCGCATCCTCGCCGAGCACCTGCGCACGCAGGAGGCTGCGGAAATTTCCGCGCAACTGCACGCGCTCGCGGACCGGCAGGCGCGCAATTTGCAAAATGGCATCGAACTCGGGCGCGTGATCGCCGCGGGCCCGGGCGAAAATTCCGAGGCCGTCCGGCAGGCGCAGCTCGAGACGCAGGCAGGCGAGCAGGCGGCGCTCGCGCAGGAGGCGAAAATCATCCGCGGAAAAATCGCGCTCATCGCTGCGAACGCGGCGAATGTCGGCGCGGCGGAACCCTTCACGACGGCGGCAAAACAGATCAGAGGCGTCGAGCCCGTCGTCGCGAAGGCGGCCGAGGCGCTGCAGGCCGGGCAGCTTTTCAAGGCGGCGGCGGACGAGAAGACGGCGCGCGATGCGCTGCGAAAAGTCGCGCGGGAGATCGCGCCGCGCGCGCAGGGTGCGGAGGCGCTGCGCAAGGCGGAGCGTGAACTCGGCGGGCTGATCGCGGAGCAGCGGGCATTGCGCGGCGCGACGGCGGAGCAGCGCCCGCCGGCAGAGCTGGAAAAGTGGATTGCGGAAAAGCTGGCGGCGAACGGCCAGAACGATGCGCTGCCGCAGCGGCTGCGCAGCCAGCCGGCGGCGGCGCTGCGCGACAACGCGGAAATCCGCAGCCGCTTCGAAAACGAGCAGCGCATGAAAGGCGCGGAGATGGCGAAGCTCGAGGACCAGCA
>JBBQJR010000091.1:0-9932 GCA_038326125.1 Chthoniobacterales bacterium | reverse complement strand
CGGACGCGCACTTATCGGCATCGTCATTTCAGACACGCCCGAGTCCATCACGCTGCGCCAGCCGCTCGGCGTGGAGGAAAATATCCCGCGCGCGAACATCAAGTCGCTCACCGCGAGCGAGCACTCGCTGATGCCGTCGGGTCTGGAGACAACGATGAAGCCGCAGGACCTCGCGGACCTGCTCTCATTCCTCAAAGGCGAGTCGCAGTGATGCGGACGGGATGTTCGGGTGGCGCGGGCGTCCCGCCTGCCGTATTCCGCGTCCCGCGGAATACACTCGGACGTCTCTTGTGCGTGCCACATTGCGTGTCGTCCGCCGGGTGCCCCGCGAGACGCGTGGCACGGCAGGCGCGACGCCCACGCGACCCGATGCACGCCTCGTGAATTGCGCTCGCCTTCAACCCGCGCGCGCATAGAACCCGGACTCGTCCATTTCCCTCCGCATCCCATGAGCAAAAAATACCACGTCGCCGTCATCGGCTATGGCTGGGCCGCCACCGCCCACATCGCCGCCATCAATGCCTCCTCGCAGGCGCAGGTCACCGCGGTCTGGAGTTCGCGCAAGCTCGACTCGGCGGAACTTTCCGCGAAGCACGGCTCGCCGATCACCGCGCACACGGACCTCGCGGCCATGCTCGCGGACACGAGCATTCACGTCGTGGACATCACGAGCTACCCGGACCAGCACGCGGGACAGTTCATCGCGGCGGCGAAGGCTGGGAAGCACATCATCGTCGAGAAACCGCTCGCGATCGAGTGGGCGGACATCCTCGCGATGAAGTCCGCGGCGGAGTCGGCGGGCGTGAAAGTGTGCGTGTGCTTCGAGTGCCGCTGGTCGTCGCAGTTTCTCGCCACGAAGGCGGTGATTGACGCGCAGCTCGTCGGAAAATTGCACTACGGCGAGGTGGATTATTACCACGGCATCGGCCCGTGGTACGGCCAGTATCGCTGGAATACGAAGCGCGAACTCGGCGGCAGTGCGCTGCTCACCGCCGGCTGCCACGCGCTCGATGCGCTCCTGCTTTGCCTGGACGGTGAAGTCACCGAAGTGAGCAGTTTCGCCTCGCAGAGCAGCAATCCCGTCTTCGCCGCGTACGAATACCCGACGACCTCCACGAGCCTCCTGCGTTTCCAAAATGGCGCGGTCGGAAAATGTGCGGCGGTGGTGGATTGTTTGCAGCCTTACTACTTCCACACGCACCTCGTCGGCAGCGAGGGCAGCATCCTCGATAACAAATTCCACAGCCAGAAACTCGCCGGCCTGAACAAGCACGCGTGGTCGCAGCTTTCGATGAAGATGCTCGATTCCGGCGACGTGAGCGACCATCCGTACCAGACGCAGTTCCAGACCTTCTTCGACGCGCTCGACGCGGGAAAAGACATGCCGCTCACGAGCTTCAGCGACGCCTTCCGCTCGCACCGCGTGATCGCCGCCGCCGACAAGAGCGCGAACGAAGGACGCACGGTGAAGCTGAGCGAGATCGCGGAGAAGTAGCCCGCTGCGCCAGCAGGCTTTCCCGCCGCGCGCGCTCTTCCATTTTCTCCGCACTCGCGTAGGCTCGCCGGCCCGTGATCGAAAACCCTGAGTCCGCCGCCAGTGAAAGCCCCGCCGTGCCCCGGCGAAAAAGAGCGCGCGGTGTTCTCGCTCGCGTCCGGATTTTCCTCCTGTGCCTGGTGCTGCTGCTGCTCATCGCGGTGCAGGCGCCGGTGTTTCCGCATGTCGTCCGCGGGATTTTGAATTTCCGCGCGTGGCAGAGCGGCGCGACGCTCTCGATGGGCCGGATTGAGGGGAATCTTTTCGAGTCCGTGGTCATCCGCGACCTCCTGTGGACGTATCGCGCGGACACCGGTGCCGTCACCCGCGTGGAAGTTCGCCGCGCGCGTGCGTGGCTCGCGTGGAGCAACATTTTTCCCGCGCCCGTCGCGGGCTGGGTTCGCTCCGGTGCGGAGCGTGCCGGCTTTTATCCCATCGGCGGAAACGGGCTGTGGTTCCGCGAATTGGAAATGGACGGCGTCACCGCGCGGCTCTCGCTGCCGCTCGGCCTTGCCGGCGGTCGCGCGGAAAATTCGCCGCGCCGCTGGCTGCGGCACGCGATCGGAATGCCGGCGGCGCAGCCGGGAATTTACACGGTGCGCAATGCGGACTTGGTCATCGATCGGGGCGAGGACTGGCTGCGCGTGAGCGGTGCGCACTTTTCCCTCAGCGAGACGGCCGCCGGCTTTGTGCGCGCAACGCAAATCGCCATGAGGACCGGTTCGGGTCGCCAGCAATTCCGCGGCGTGCGCGGCCGCACTTCGCTGGATGGCGCGCGCGCGATGTTTGCGGGCATGCGGCTCGCGCCGGATATGACGCTGCAGAACCTGAGCGTTTCGCTCGAGGAATTCGCGAACGGGCGGCTGAATTTCGCCGCGGCGCTCACGGCGTTTGGCGGGGACATTGACGCCGAAGCCAAGGTCTCGTTTGAGGACCGGCGGTTGCGCTTTGACGGGAACGGCAAGTTTTCCAAAATCAGCGTCGCCGGCCTCGCGAGTTTCCTCGGTCTGAGCGAGGCGGCCGGCGGCGTGCTGAATACCGGCACCTTTAGCTTTCACGGGTCGCCCGGTGATTTTGCCAAAGCGGAGGCGACGGTGCGGCTGGAGGCCGGCGCATTTCAGTGGGATTCGCGGCAGTGGGATTCGCTGGTGCTCGGGCTTTCGCTCGTGGATCAGCGCCTGCAGATCCCGGAGTTCCGCCTGCGCCAGGGCAAGAACGAACTCTCGATGAGCGGCACGATGGCTCTGCCGCAGTCCGGTGCGAAGTGGTGGGACCGACAGTTTGATTTCAAAGTGGACGCGGACATCCGCAATCTCACCGATCTCTCCGCGCTGCTGCTGCCGGATTTCAAATACGCGGCGGGCCAGCTTTTCATCCGCGGTGCGGTGAGCGGCAGCGGCGCGCAGGCGGAGGCGCCGGCGAAATTTGAGGGCCAGATGATCGTGAGCGGCAACGCGCTGCAGTGGCGCACCGCGCCGGTCGACAATGTGAACGCCGCGCTGCTTTTCCACGACCGCGAAGTGCAAATCATCAGCGCGCAGTTGCGCCGGGCGGATGATTTTTTGAACGGCAGCGGCCGCGTGAGCCTCGGCGACGGCAGCTACGCGGGCGAGTGGCGTCTCTCCGCGCGCGACCTCGCGGTGTACCGCGCGGTGCTCACTCCGTACTTTTTGCCAGCCTCGCTCGGCGGTGGGATCGAGGCGACGTGGTCGGGCAAAGGCGGCGGCATCGCGCACGAGGGAAAATTTTCCGCGAAGCTCAGCCGCTTTCGGCTGCTCGGGCCCGGCGGCACGCTGCCGCTGGATGCGGATTTCAGCGGCGTGTATCGGCCGGGGGAAGTGCTGTGCGAAAAATTCCGCCTCGCCGAGGACGGCACGGTGCTCACGATGGGCATCAGCGTCGGGCCGAGCGCGGTGAATCTGCGCGGGCTGCGCGTGCTGCATCACGAGCGCGTGGGTTTGCAAGGCGATGCGCTTTTGCCGCTCGACGTCTGGCAACGCTGGCCGGATGTGAATTTCGCCCGTCTGCTCAACGATGCGACGGAGAGCCATCTGCGCCTCGAGGCGACCGATCTCGATCTGCTCGCGACCTCGCGGCTCACCGGCGTGGAGTGGCCGCTCGCGGGAAATGTCTCCGGCACCGTGAGCGCGGACGGTCGGCTCGGCGCGCTGAAAATGGGCGGCGCGATGCAATTGTTGCAGGGCAGCCTGCCGCTCGACTGGCAGGGGCACATGGTGCGCGACGTCAGCGCTCGCTTCGTCTTCGAGGAAAATAAAATCCGTCTCGAACAGGGCAGGGGCCATCATGCGACTGGCGACTTCAACATCGCGGGTCGCCTCGACCTCTCGAAGCCGCGCAGCCCGATCCTCGATGTCGCCGGCACCGGGACGAATCAGTCGAAACCAATTTCCTTTACGGCCAAAGGTCCGGCGGAAAAACCCGTGATCACCGTCGTGGAAACTCCGCCCGCGCCCGCGGCGCCCGCACCCTCCTCGTCTCCTGTTCCGCCAAAAGTCCCCGCGCCATCTGCGCCCGTGCTGCCGATCGGAGCGGAGAAGTGATACGTCGGCGATGCGCGCCGTTTCGCGGAGTCGAAAGTGCGGTTGCGCTTCCTGTGCCAGCCTCAAGGGCACCTCATTTCGCCGACCGGGCGGCACCCGATTCAGAGCTTCCCGAGCATCTCCCGGATCGCGCCGAATCTCGCCGTGGCCTTTTCCTGCGTCACCGGCTTGTTGAGCAGTTCGCCGCCATCCACGCGATCGATGAAATCGGGATCGAGTTCCTTCAAAAAACTGCTCGGCGCGCATGACACGGCGCTGCCGTATTTCGTGCGATTACGGCACCAGGTGATCGCGAGCGTCTGCTTCGCGCGCGTGATGCCGACGTAGAGCAGGCGGCGCTCCTCGTCCACGGTGCCTTCGAGTTTCGAGCGTTCATGCGGCAGCACGCCTTCCTCGCAGCCGATGAGGTGGACGTGTGGAAACTCGAGTCCCTTCGATGCGTGCAACGTGATGAGCGTGACGCCGCTGACTTCCTCCTCCTTTTCCTCCTCGCGTTCGTGTCGCAGCAGCATCGCATCGAGCCACTCGCGGAGGCCCTTGCCATCGCGGTCGTGATACGATTGAAAATCGTTCAGCAGATACGCCACGTTTTGCTCCCGCTTCAGCCATTCCTCCGGCGTCTTGCAGGTGCGCTGAAGCTCGGTGAGGTAGCCGCTGTCGGTGAGCATGGCGCGCAGCACACCGGGCTGGTTTGCGAGCGGCTCGTGGATTTTTAAATCCGTGTCGTCGAGAAATGCGGTGAATTTCTCCACCGCACCGCGCGCGCGCGTCGTGAGTTCGGCGAGAAATTCGTCGTCGCGCAGGATCGCAAAAACCGAGCACCGCTGGTGAATGCTCGCGGTCGTCGCTTTTTCCACCGTGCCGTCGCTGATACCGCGCGCGGGCGTGTTCACGATGCGGAGGAGCGAAACGTCGTCGTCCGCATTCAGCAGGCACGCGGCGTAGGCGAGCACGTCCTTGATTTCGCGGCTGTCGAAAAAGCTGTTTCCGCCCACGACGCGATACGGGATTTTCAAATCGCGGAACGTCGTCTCGAAAAGCCGCGACTGCGCATTCATGCGGAAGAGCACGGCGAAGTCCTCCCACTTCAGCCCCTCCGCGATCTTGCGGCTGTGAATCTCGCTGACGATCAACGTCGCCTCCTGCCGGTCGTCCGGCATCGCGAGGACGCGCACTTTTTCACCGCCGTCCTGCGCGCTCCAGAGTTTCTTCGCGCGGCGCCGCGCGTTGTTTTTGATGAGCGAATTCGCGGTGCCGAGGATGAAATTCGTCGAGCGATAATTCTGCTCGAGTTTGATGATCGCGGGATTCGGAAAGTGCGTCTCGAATTCCAAAATGTTCGACGCCTCCGCGCCGCGCCAGCCGTAGATGGACTGGTCGTCGTCGCCCACGACCGCGACATTTTTCCGCTCGTCGGCGAGCATGATGATGAGATCGAGCTGCAGGCGGTTCGTGTCCTGGAATTCGTCCACCATGATGTAGTGGAATTTCCGCTGCCACCGCTCGCGCACGTCCCCGTGCTGATCGAGCAGTTTCACCGTGAGCAGCAGCAGATCGTCAAAGTCCACCGCGTTCAGGTTTTTCAATTCCTGATTGTACCGCGCGTACACCGCGCCGATGAGCGTCTTGTCGTCCGCCGGTTCGCGCCAGCCCCGGTTCTTCGCCTTGCTGATCAGATTTTTCGCGAGGCCGGGATCCAGTTTCTCGTCGCGTGCCGCGGTGCGCGTGATGATCTTTTTGATCAGCCCCGTCGTGTCGCCCTCGTCGTAAATCGAGAAGTTCTTCTTGTAGCCGAGCTTCTCGATGTCCTGCCGCAAAATGCGCACGCACAACGCGTGGAAGGTGGACATCACGGTCTTCTTCGCCTGATCGGGATCGATCATCGTCGCGAGCCGTTCGCGCATCTCCTTCGCGGCCTTGTTCGTGAAAGTGACCGCGAGAATATTTTCCGGCGCGACGCCGCGCGAGATGAGGAAGGCGGCGCGCGCGGTGATCACGCGCGTCTTGCCGCTGCCCGCGCCGGCGAGGATCAGCAGGGAGCCTTCGGTGGTTCGCACCGCGCGTTCCTGCTCGGGATTCAGATCGAAAAGTCGGAAGGCAGCCATGGTGAAAATCGCGGGCGGCGAGACAAACACGCGCGCGTTCTTTTGCAACCGCGCTTCCGAATTTCAGCGCAAAAATTGTTCCGCAAACTGCGCAATCACCGCTGGGTAAAGCGTGTGTTCTGCCACTTGAATGCGCGCGTGGAGCGACGCCGGTGTGTCGTCGGCGAGGACCGGCACTTCGGCGCGGGCGATGACTTCACCGGAGTCCATCCCGCCATCGACGAAATGCACCGTGCAACCACTCTGCGTCGCACCAGC
Source organism: Chthoniobacterales bacterium (assembly GCA_038326125.1). Taxonomy (GTDB): domain Bacteria; phylum Verrucomicrobiota; class Verrucomicrobiia; order Chthoniobacterales; family Chthoniobacteraceae; genus SXWH01. Next base: position 3,474 of record JBBQJR010000091.1, on the reverse strand, counting down.
GCCATGCGCCTGTTTCCACGCCTCGAGGCCCGGGAATGCGGGGAGCAGCGACGGGTGGATGTTGATCATGCGGCGCGGAAAGGCATCAAGCAGCGGGGCCTTCACCATGCGCATGTAGCCGGCGAGGATGACGAGTGCGACGCCGGCATCGCGGAGCATTTGCGCGACCAGAGCCTCGCGCTCGGGCTCCATTTTCGTGCGGAATTGTCCCGGATGCACAAACTCCGCGCGGATGAAGCGCTCGCGCGCGAGCGCGAGGATGCCGGCGTCTTCGACATCGGAAATCACGAGGCAAACTTCCGCATCGAGTTCGCCGCGCGCGATGGCGTCGGCGATGGCGCGGAAGTTCGAGCCTTTGCCCGAGCCGAGGATGCCGAGTTTCAACGCTGCCATTTTTCCAAAATGCCCGTCGTGGATTTGCCCGGCACGAGCGGGAGGATGCGGATCTCCGCGCCGGCTTCCTGCAGCGCGCCGCGTTCGCCGGAGTCGAGCGATTCCACGGTGTAATCGCCGCCCTTCGCATAGATTTGTGGACGGATGGCGCGCGCGATTTCGGTGATGCGCTCGGTGTGAAAAATCGTGACGAAGTCCACGCACGCGAGTGCGGCGAGCACTTCGGCGCGATCCTGCTCGCTGTTGATCGGGCGCGTCGGCCCTTTCAGCGCGCGGACGCTCGCGTCGCCGTTTAGCGCGACGAGCAGCGCATCGCCGAGCGCGCGCGCCTGTTGCAAGTAGCGGACATGGCCGGGGTGGAGAAGGTCGAAGCAGCCATTCGTGAAGACGAGCTTTTGTCCGCGCGCGGCAAACTGCGCGGAGATCGCGGCGAGGGCCGCGACGGACTTCAACTTTTCCAAGCTCATGCGCTCTGCTTCGCGGAGAATGCGCAGGGGCGCGAGGCGAAAGTTTGTTTGGCACCGCAGGCGCCCGCGCTACCGTCGCGCGCGTATGAACGACCCTCGCTTTGACCTCCTCGCAAAGAACCTCGTTTCATTTTCCACGTCGCTGAAGAGGGGCGAGCGGGTGCTGTTCGACATGTTCGACGTGACGGACGAGATGACCGTCGCGCTCGTGCGTGCGGCGCGGGAGATCGGCGCGGTGCCGTTTGTGCAAATGCACCACGGTCGCGTGAGCCGCGAGCTGGCGCTCGGCGCGGTGGAGGACGGGCTGGATGTCGCCTCGGTCGTGCAGCTCGCGCAGATGAAAAAGATGCACGCTTACATCGCTTTTCGCGGCGGCGCGAACATCACCGAAAGTGCCGACGTGCCGCAGGAGAAAATGAAACTGGTCGCGAAAAAAATGCGCCCGGTGATCGACTGGCGCGTGAAAAAAACGAAGTGGTGCGTGCTGCGCTGGCCGAGTCCGAGCATGGCGCAGCTCGCGGGGATGAGCACGGAGGCCTTCGAGGATTTTTACTTTCGCGTCTGCACGCTCGACTACCGTCGGATGCAGCCGGGCATGAAAGCGCTCGCGGCGCTGATGATGAAAACGGATCAGGTGCATCTCAAGGGTCCGGGCACCGACTTGCGCTTCAGCATCAAAGGCATCCCTGCGATTTCCTGCGGCGGCACGCACAATGTCCCCGACGGCGAAGTCTTCACCGCGCCCGTGCGCACGAGCGTGCAGGGACATGTGAGCTACAATGCGCCGACGATTTATCAGGGCATCGCGTTCGATCAGGTGCGGCTTGCGTTCACGGATGGAAAAATCACCGAGGCGACTTCGAGCAATACGGAAAAGCTGAACGCGATCCTCGACAGCGATGCGGGCGCGCGCTTCATCGGCGAGTTTGCGATTGCCTTCAATCCGCACGTTCTCAGCCCGATGCGCGACATCCTTTTCGATGAGAAAATCGCGGGGTCATTTCACTTCACGCCGGGGCAATGCTACGAGCAGACCGAGAATGGAAACCGTTCGCAGGTTCACTGGGATCTCGTGTGCATCCAGCGCCCGGACTGGGGCGGAGGTGAGATTTGGTTCGACGGAAAATTGATCCGGAAGGACGGGCTTTTCGTGCCGCCTTCGTTGCACGCGCTGAATCCGAAATATCTCCTCGGAAGATAGCCGAGGTTATTTTGCCGGCGGCGGCGCTTCCTGCGGAGTGTCGGTCGGCGGCAGCGGCAGGATGGGCGGTGAAGTTTTCGGGGCGTCATCCGGCAGCGCAGTCGGGGGCGGTGCCACGCCGTCTGCAGGCGCATCGGACCGGCTCCAGCCTTCCTGCGAGGCGAGCTGTTCGCCGATTTCCAGCGGCCAGCGCGGGTTTTTAAAAATGTCGGGCAATTCCGTTTTTAGCTCGTTGGTGCGATCGACGAACTTCTCGTTTTCCGGCGAGTCCTTCACGCCGATGGCGGGGTAGCGCCGCATGAGTTCCGTCTTCGCCAGCTTCGTGATTTCCTCGGGCGTCTCCTTCGACTGGCCGCCAATGGATACCATCTCGACATCAATCGTCGCTTCGTGCTCGCCGGCGCGGAACGTCACCATTCCATCTTCGAGTTTCGTGAAGGGGAACTTGCTCCCGGCGCGGATGAGGAATTTTTTGCCGGCGATCGGCACGGTGACGTCCTGTTTTACGAGGATGATTTTTCCGACCGATGGATCCGGCATCGGCGCGATGAGATCGTGGACGGTATCATCTTCCGGCGGCGCAACCGGTGTCGGCGGCGGGAGGCCGGGATTGTTTTGCTGCGTCGGCACCGGGAGGCTGGGCGCGGGCTCGCTCGCGATTTTTGCGGGTTCGCCGCCGAGGCCCGCCTTTGCGACGCTGTCCAATTTTTGCAAACCGCGCTCGACGAACGGCAGCGCCGCCGCGAACAGCGCGACCGCGCCCGCGGCGATAAGCCCGCCATGCGGACGATGAAAAACGCGCAGCCGGTAGAGCACCCACACGAGCGCGAATGTCCCGAAGCTCGCCACGAGCGTGTGCAGCGCGACGTGATGGGAAAGGTAGAGTCCCATCCAAAAAATAAGGAAGGCGCTGAGCAGCAGACCGCCGGCGATGGCGAGATTCGTGACATCGGGCGGCACGCCGTCGTGCGAGATTTTTGGTGCCGCAAATTTTTCCGCCGGTGCGTTGACGACGCCGGAACCGGTCTGGATCGCGGGCGTTTCTGAAATGCCGGTGGCGCTCGTCTGGGGAATGTCTTGGTTGGAATTCACTAGCCGGGCAAGATGTCACGGGAGGGGGGATTGTCGCTACGAAAGTGCAGAGGCAAAATGGGTGACGCAGAGTTTTCGACCCGTGGCCGCGGTTGTCGTGATGCATTTTCGCTGAGGGAGCCGGGCGATTTTTCCCCGCTCCCATCGTTGCTTGGCGCGCGGGGAAAATCAGTTTAGTTGGCGGTCATGAATTCCGAATCGGCCATCCGCATGCGACTCGCCGCCGCACGCCTCTACGGCATCCTCGATCTCGGCTATGTCGCGGACGCCGCGCTGGAGCGGGTCGCGGCGCAATTGTGCGAGGGCGGCGCGGATGTGGTG
>JBBQJR010000090.1:0-10070 GCA_038326125.1 Chthoniobacterales bacterium | reverse complement strand
TGACCGTCGGCATCTGGCTCTGCATTTTGAATGCGAGTTCGTAGCTCTCGATCACGCCCTCGACATCGGGATTGTATTTGTCGCGGCGCAGCGCCTCGCGGTTCAAGGTCTGGATCAGTTCAAGTTCAGCGCGCTGTGCCGTCGGGCCGAGGGTCGTCTGGATGTTGCGCACCTGCGCGCCGGCGACCGAGCGATTGTCCTGCCCGACGCGCGTGGCCTGGTAAATCGCCGGCAAAAAGGCGCTGCCGTAATTTTGCGATCCGCCAAATCCGCTCGGCGGCGAAAGGGTGATGAAGCCCGGCAGATTCTGATTCTCCGTGCCGAGCCCGTAGAGCGTCCACGCGCCGAGCGACGGCCGGACGAACTGCGAATTGCCGGTGTGCATTTTCAAAAACGCCTGCGGATGCGCGGGCAAATCCGTCTGCATCGAGCGCACGAGCGCGAGGTCATCCGCGTGCTGCGCGACATTCGGAAACAGTTCGGAAATCCATTGCCCGCTTTTCCCGTGCTGCGCGAATTTCCACTTCGATCCGAGCAGCTTCGTTCCCGGCCGCTTGCCTGGCTTGTCCGTGTCCGCGGTGAGCTTCGGCTTGTAGTCGAAAGTGTCCACATGCGACGGCCCACCGCGCATGGAGAGGAAAATCACGCGCTTCGCCCGAGCCGGAAAATGCGGCTGCTTCGGCATGAGCGGATTTGCATCCGCGGCAAAAGCGCCGGCATTTTTCCCCGCCAGCCCCGCGAACGCCAGCCAGCCGAAACCGCAGGCGATATTGCTCAGCACCGCGCGGCGCGTGAGCAGTGGCGTGATGTCTCCGCAGGTGTTTGAGTGCATCGGGTTCATGGTGTGGGAAGGTTGTCTTCAAGGACGCGCGCGGCACGCATGGGGTTACGTTTTCCGCGGCGAGGCTGATTGAAACACAACGAGCGCGCGAAGGTTGCAGTTGAAAAACGGGCGCAGGCGAGTGCGCGAAAATATCCCGCGCGCACTGCGCTCTCGCCTCCTCGGAATTTTCCCGAAAGAATCGCGTGTCCCGAAACGTTACTTCATTGCCGCCATGAAATTCTCCGCCGTCCTCGTCCTGCTGTCCTGCCTCACGGTGCTCGCTGCGCCGAAGGAAGCGTCCGTCACCCTGCGCACCGACGCGCTTTCGGATCATGTGCTGAAGCCGTCGTCCGCGTTTGAGCTGCGCTTCGCCGAGTCGATGGTCGCGGATGATGTGGTGGGAAAAGCGGACGCGGAATCGCCGCTGGTGATCAAGCCCGCGCTGGCGGGAAAGTGGCGCTGGGTTTCCACGCAGAGCGGCGTGTTTCAGCCGGGCGCGCCGCCGCCGCTGGGCGCGAGTTTTTCCGTCACGCTCGCGGGCGGCCTGAAGACGGCGGAGGGCAAGACCTTTCGCGGCTCGGTGAATGAAAAATTCACGACCGCGCTCTTTCATGTGAAGGGCATGAATATGGCGGATTATTTCGACGCCACGGACGCGATGTCGCAGCCGAAGACGATGCTGCTTTTCAACGCAGACGTGGACCCGGCGGCGCTCGCGACGCACATAAAATTTGTGGACGCGGCGAAGCACACAATGGAAGCGACGGTGCGACGGCTTAATCCGAAGGACGAAGCGTTCCCCGCATACCGCAGCGACGACAAAAACCTGCTCACGTGGGACGTGCAGGTGCGCGAACATCTCGCAGGCGCGCCGACGAAAAATGTGCAGTCGGAGGACGAGAGTGATGACGACTCGCCACGGATCGCGAAGGCCGCGGCGGTGTTGAAAAATCTGATCGTGGTGACGCCGGCGAAGCCGCTGCCGCCGGGGAAAAACTGGCAACTCGTCGTGAGCGCGGGCGCGCCGTCGGCGGATGGCGCGTTCAAGCTCGCGGAGGCGAATGTAACGCCGATTGGCGACGTGCGGGCGTTTGCGCTGGAGAGCGCGAAGGTGGAAAACCTCGCGGTTTCAGGCAAGCATGTGACGCTCAATTTCAACAAGCGGCTGAACAAGGTGGTGAAAAAGGAGCCGGCGAAATTTGTGACGGTCGAACCCGCGCCCGCGAATTTGAAAATCGGAATTCCTGACGACGTTTTCAGCGACGTGAACTCAATCGTGGTGCGCGGCGATTTCGCGCTCGGGATGGACTACACGATCACCGTAGCGGGCGAGACGGCGGCTTTCGAGCCGTTCACCCTCGGACAGTCCGTGGTGCGGAAAGTGAGCTTCGCGCCGGTGCCGGCGCGGCTGTATTTTCAGGGTTTCGCGGCGCAGCAGCAGCGCGCGGGCACGCGGCAATTCGGGCTGATGAGTGTGAACGTCTCGACGATCCGCGTGACGGCGAAACGCATCCCGGCGGACCGCGTGACGGCGGCCTTCGAGGCGTACGCGAAGTACCACGCAGACGAGCCGAAGGACGATGAATTTTACCAAAAGGTGAATGACAAAACGGTGCCGGGCGCGGTGTCGTGGCAGCAGGATTTTTCGACCGACGGAAAGGTGGATGAGCGCAAAGTGATCAGCCTGAATTGGGATGAAATTCTCGGGCCGGGAAAAACGGGCGCGGTCTTTCTCACGGCGGAACAGCCGACGAAACCCGCGCCGAATGTGAAGCGCGTCGGCACGCAGGCGCTCGTGCAGGTGACCGATCTCGGCGTGCTGTGGAAGCGCAGCGGCGACTCACTTTTGCACGTCTTCTCGCTCACCACGGCGCAGCCCGTGAGCGGCGCGACGGTGCGCCTCCTCGGCGAGGACGGCGCGAAAATTTCCGAAATGAAAACCGCCGCGGACGGAACCTTGCGCGTGCCGCAGCAGGACGCGGAGGCGAAGTGGCTGCTCGTCGCGAAAGGCGAGGATCAGCATCTCCTGCGCTTCGACGCCGAGCGGAGCGAGCTCGAGTTCGGGCGCTTCCGCATCAATGTCTTCGGCGAGGAGGAGGACATCATGCACGAGGAACTCGTGGCGGGCGGCAAGCGGCGCGGTTTGCTTTTCACGGACCGGCCCGTGTATCGCCCGGGCGAACTCGTGCATGTGAAGGGCATCATCCGCAACTACACGGCGGGCGAGCCGCACATGGCCGCGGGCCTTGCGGCGAAGCTGAGCGTGAAAGGGCCGCGCGGTCGCGTTCTCCTCGAGCGCAAGCTCAAGCTCTCGGACACCGGTTCGTTCGCGACGGACATCCAGCTCCCCAAGGAAGCGGTCGGCGGATTTTCCGCGCAGTTGTTTTTTGGCAAGGGCGACGATGCGGAAGAGGACGAGGACTGGAGCCGCATCTCGTGCGGTTGGTCGGTGCAGGAATATGTGCCGAATGCCTTCGAGGTGAAAATCGCGCCGCCGCCCACGCCGATGCTGGCGTCGCCGATCGAGGTGCCGGTGACCGCGAAATACTACATGGGCACGCCGCTCTCGAAGGCGCAGCTCTCGTGGTCGGTGCGCGCGACGGACGAACATTTCACGCCGGAGGGTTTCGAGAATTTCGTCTTCACCGAGGCGCTCTTCGACTGGCGGCTGCAGCAAAAAATCGGCGGCGAGCCGCGTTTTTCCGCGCAGGGTCGCGCGGACATCGGCGCGGAGGGCGTGGCAAAAGTGTCGTTCAACGTGCCGCAGAACACGCGTCTGCCGCAGCCGCGCCGCGTGCGTTTCCTCTCGGAAATCACGGACATCAATCAGCAGACCGTCGCGGAGCGCGCGGAATTTCTCGCGCACAGCTCGGACTTCTATCTCGGCATCGGCCGCATGCCGGAGGTGATGCGCGAGGGCGACGCGCTGCCGCTGCAAATCGTCGCGGTGCGGACGGACGGCACGCCGAATCCGGAGCCGGTCGAGACGACCGTGAAACTCACGCGCATCGAGTGGCAGACGAACCGCATGGAGGACGCGGACGAGGCGGAAAATTTCCGCAGCGAGCCGATCATGCAGCTCATCGGGCAGGCGGAAATCCGCACGGCGAAGGTCGTGCAAAAGGGCGGCAAGTGGCTGCTCGCGAATGCAGACAAAAGTGACACTTCGCTGAAGGTCGAGAAGCCGGGGCTGTACGTCATTTCCGCAATCGCGCGCGACGGCTCGGGACGTGATGTGATCACGACGACGACGGTGAGCGTGTACGGTAAAGACCAACTCGCGTGGAATTATCGCAACCGCTTCCAAATCGAGCTCGTGGCCGACAAACCCGAATATCGCGGTGGCGAAGAGGCGGTGATTTTGGTGAAGACGCCGATCAATGGTCCGGCGCTCGTGACGGTCGAGCGCGAGAACGTGAAGCGCTATTTTTTCACAAAGCTCGAGGGCAACGCTCCCGCCGTGCGCGTGCCGATCGAGGAGGGCGACGCGCCGAATGTTTTCGTGTCGGTCGTCGTGCTGCGCGGGTCGCAGGACAGCCCGAAGAAATTCAAAATGCCCGAGTATCGCATCGGCTACACGCAGGTGCGCATCGCGCGGCCGGATGCGAAACTTTACGTGAATGTGAAGCCCGAGCGCCCGCAGTACCAGCCCGGCGAGCGGGCGGCGGTCGTGTGCGAAGTGCGCGATGTGAATGGCAAGGCGGTCGCGAATGCGGAGGTGACGCTGTGGGCGGCGGACGAGGGCGTGCTGAGTCTCACGGGATTTCTGACGCCGGACCCGCTCGCGTTTTTCAGCAAGCTGCTGCGGCTCGATGTCTCGACGGGGCTGACCATCGAGAAGCTGCTGCGCGAGGGATCGGATGCGATTGCCGAGGGGCTTTTTGAAAACAAGGGCTACCTCGTCGGCGGCTTCGGCAAAGGCGGCGAGGCGGGCGTGCGGCGGAATTTTCTCGGCACGGCGTACTGGGCCGGGTCGCTGCGCAGCGATGCGGAGGGAAAGGTGCGCGCGGAATTTCCGGTGCCGGACGGGCTCACCCGCTATCGCGTGATGGCGGTGGTGCAGACGAAGCGCGATCAGTTCGGCCACGCGGAGAGCGCGTTTGAAATCAACAAGCCCGTGATGCTCGAGCCAGCGACGCCGCGCTTCGCGAATGTCGGCGACACGATCGTGCTGCGCGCGGTCGTCCACAACACGACGGAGCAAGCGGGTGAGGTGAAGGTGAGCATCAAACTCGATGAGACGGCGAGGCCGGTGCTGATCCAGCAGACCATGGCGCATATTCCGATCGTCTCTGATGGATTTCTTTGCACGCGCACGGTGAAGATTCCAGCGAAGGGTGCGGTCGCGGTGGATTTCCCGGTCGAGCTGCGCGAGACGGGCGAGGCGAAGTGGCTGTGGTCGGCGGAATTCACCAGCGGCGGCGCAAAATTTCACGATGCGGTGGAGACGAAACTGAAGGTCACTTTTCCCGCGCCGCTGCTCCACGAAATCAAGCAGCAGCGCGTGGATGCGGCGGAGACGAATGTGCTCGCGGGATTCGATCCAACGCTCATGCAGGGCAAGGGCACGGTGCGCGTGAGCCTCGCGAATTCGCGCATCTTCGAGCTGCGCGAGAGCGTCGGCGAGTTGCTGCATTATCCGTACGGCTGCGTCGAGCAGACGGCGTCCTCAATGCTGCCGTGGATGTCGCTGCGCGATTTCCGCGACGTGCTGCCGGAGCTGAAACGCAGCGATGCGGAATTCCGGGCGGTGCTCGAAAAAGGCGTGGCGCGGCTCTTCACGATGCAGACCTCGGGCGGCGGACTTGCGTATTGGCCGGGCGGACACGAGGCGGAATTCTGGGGCAGCGCGTACGGTGGTCTCGCGCTCGTGCTGGCGCAAAAGGCGGGCGTGGAAGTGGAGGAGGAGGATCTGAAAAGTCTGCTCGATTACCTGAGCAAAGAACTGCGCGGCGCGGCGGACGCGGAAGACAAGTGGGCGGCATCACCGCGGGCGCTCGCATGCTACACGCTCGCGCTCGCGGGCCGGCCGGAGGCGGCGTATCATGAGGCGCTGTTCAAAAAACGCGACGCGCTCACGCAGGAGAATCGCGCGCTGCTCGCGCTCGCGATTTTGGAAAGCAAGGGCTCCGCAAAAATGGCGGAGACGCTGCTGAAAATGCAGGACAAGGCGGTCGAGGAGGATTTTTGGTTTGGTTCGGTGGCGCGCGCGCAGGGCGTGCGGCTGCTCGCGTGGTCGAAGCTCGCGCCGAAATCGGGCGCGACGGAAGCAATCGCGAACGCGCTTTTTGATCTGCGCACGGACGGCGCGTGGATGACCACGCAGGGCAATGCGTGGGCGGTGCTCGGCATCGCGGAATTCATCCGCCGCACGGAGACGGACCGGCGCGAGGTGAAGGGCACACTCGTCGCGGACGGGATCGGCGTCGCGGGCGGCGCGCTGGATTTCCGGCTGCCGGCGAAGGGCGCATTTTTCGAGAGGGAATTTTCTTTCGACGCCGCTGGCGCGGCGAAAGTGGCGAACGCGATCCGGGTGAGCAATCCAAGCAAAGGACGCCTTTTCACGCAGGTGAAAGTGGAGTCGCAGCCGAGGACGCTCGTCGCGGAGCGCAAGGATCGCGGCTACACGATCAACCGCAGCTACCGGCGCATCAACGATGACGGTTCGCTGTCGCCGCTCGACGAGGCGCGCGTGGGCGACCGCGTGCTGGTCACGCTGGAATTCGTCGCGCCGGGGCGCGCGAGCTACGTGGCGATTGACGATCCGCTACCCGCGATTTTTGAAGCGGTGAATCCTGAATTCAAATCGCAGGCGATGGCGGGGCAGGCGCTGTCGAATGTGTATGCGTCGGACTACACCGAACTGCGCGACGACCGCGCGCTGTTTTTCTCGAACACGATGTGGCCGGGCAAACACCAGATCCGCTATCTCGCCCGCGTGCGCGCCACCGGGAGTGCGACCGCACCGCCGGCGAAGATCGAGGAGATGTATCACCCGGAGCGCTTCGGCTTGAGCGCGTCGCTCGTGGTGAAAGGCAGGGCGCTGCGATGAGAACTGGCGCACGCTGTAGCGTAGCTCTCCCGAGCTGCGCCCGAGTGCGTCCGCACACCGCGCAGCTCGGGAGAGCTACGCTACGACTGCGCGGCGTGCCGCTGCGATGAGCGCGGCCCGGCCAACTCTGCGGCGACGGCTGAAGTGTGGCGCGCTCGTGGTGCTCGTCGTCGCGGTCGCGGCGTGGATCGGGCTGAGATTTGTGCCCGTGCCCGAGGTGTTGCTGCGCACGCCGCCGGTGAGCGTGGAGTTCACGGATCGCACGGGCAAGACGCTGCGCGAGACGCGCGTGGGCGAGCGGTTCCGGCGCGAGGTGAAGTATGCGGAGATTCCGCAAAATGTGATCCACGCGATGCTGGCGGCGGAGGACAAGCGGTTCTTTTCGCACGGCGGCGTGGACTGGCGCGCGGCGGGGCGCGCGGCGATCACAAGTGTGCGCGCGGGGCGGAAGACTTCGGGCGCGTCCACGATTTCGCAGCAACTCATCAAGCTCTCGGTGCCGCGCCCGCGCACGCTGACGACGAAGCTGATCGAAATGGCGACCGCGCTGCGGCTCGAGCAGATTTGGACGAAGGAGGAAATCCTCGCGGCGTATTTGAACCGGCTGGATTTTGGGAATCTGAACTTCGGCATCGTCGCGGCGGCGAACTACTATTTTGGCAAGCCGCTGACCGACTTGAGCACGGCGGAGGCGGCGCTGCTCGCGGGACTGCCGCTGAATGCCACGCGGCTGAATCCGCACACGAATGCCGCGGGTGCGAAGCGGCGGCAGGAGACCGTGCTGCGACGAATGCAGGAGGCGGGCTGGCTCGCGGCGGAGGACTGCGAGCGCGCGGTCGCCGAGCCGCTGCGGTATGAAAAGGCGCGGCGGATTTTCCATGCGCCGCATTTTGTGGATTTGATTTTGCAGCGCGAGAGCGCGGCGCGGACGGTCACGACGAACGGGCTTGGCGTGGGAGTGAATTTGGAAGCCACGAAATCAGGAAATGCAGAGTCGTCGGATTTCGCAGACACCGAGGCGTCAGCAAATTCTCGGATGCCTGATTCCGAAGTTAGCTCGTCGTCGCTCGGAGAAGCGGCCGGCGCGGTGCGTCGGCGGCTGCAGGGGAATGTCCGCACGACGCTCGATTTGGATCTGAACCGCTTCATTGAGCGCAGCATCTCGGAGAGGCTGGCGAGCCTGCGCGCGCAAAATGTGCGCGAGGCGGCGGCGGTCGTTTTGGATAACCGCACGGGCGAGGTGCTCGGCTTCGTGGGCTCGGAAAATTATTTTGCGCCCGGCAGCGGCATGGTGAACGGCGCGATGCAGCCGCGCTCGGCGGGCTCAACGATCAAGCCTATCACCTATCTGCTCGCGCTGGAGCGTGGCGATACTCCGGCGACGATCGTGGCGGATGTGCCGACGGAATTTCCGACGCCGAGCGGCCCGTACCGGCCGGAAAATTACCACCGCCACTGCCAGGGTCCGGTGCGCTACCGCGAGGCGCTGGCTTGTTCGCTGAACATCCCCGCGGTGCGCGTGCTACAGTCGCTCGGCGGGGCGGCGGTTTTGCAAAGGCGCCTGCAAGCGTGGGGCATCACGACACTCCCGAAGGAGCCGGACGAATACGGTCTCGGCCTCACGATCGGCAATGCCGAGGTGCGGCTGCTCGAACTGGCAAATCTTTACGCGACGCTCGCGCGGATGGGCGTGTGGCGACCGTATCGGCTGCTCGCGGACGCGGATGCCGAGTCGTCCGCCCGCTCTGCCGTCGCCGAAAATTTGGGCGTGGTCGCGGCCAATGAATCACGCGCCGACTTGTGCTGGCTGATCGCCGACATGCTCTCGGACAACGCGGCGCGCACGCCGTCGTTCGGCGCGAACTCGGCGCTGCGCTTCGACTTTCCGGTCGCGTGCAAGACGGGGACGAGCACGGATTTTCGGGACAACTGGGCGATGGGCTTCACGTCGGAATTCACGGTCGGCGTGTGGGTCGGAAATTTCAACGGCGCGCCGATGCAGGAGGTGTCGGGCGTCACGGGTGCCGGGCCGATTTTGCATGACGTGATGGCGTACCTGCACCGGCGCTTCGGCACGACGTGGTTTGCGCGGCCCGCAGGCATCGTCGAGCGCGCGGTGCATCCGCTCACCGGGCATCTGCTGGCTGCGTCGCGACCGGGTGCGGTGCTGGAAAAATTCGTCGCGGGCCATTTGCCGCGCGGCGAAAGTGCGGACGATTTTGATGCCGACGGTCGCGTGAAACTCGGTGCCGAATATTCCGAGTGGAACGCAAGTGCGGACAACCAACTGCGCGACCGTGTGGCGCTCGCAGATGCGGGCGGGCTGCATCTCGTTTCGCCGCAGCCGGGGTCCACTTTTCTGCTCGATCCCGATGTGCCGTCGTCGGGCCTGCTGCCACTCGTCGCGAGCGGATCGGGGAAATTGATCTGGGAAAGCGCAACGCTGCAACTGCGAAAAAAGGATGGGCGAAATTTTGCCATTGCAATCGAGGGCCGGCATCAACTCACGGCCCGTGACCCCGACTCCGGGCGGACAGTGGCGACGTGGGTCGTGGTGAAAGCCCTGTAGTGCGCCAACCCGGCGCGACTGGGTGTGCCAAGTGCGCCACGAATGGAGCCATCCGCCGGAAGGTCAAGTGGTCGCAATAAGCCCAGGTGACTGAGAGAGAGCAGCTTGGCGAATTCGCACCTCTGTGGCGCGTAGCTTGCAAGTAGGCGTGATCCACTTTTTCCACCAAAAACTCACCTTCAACCAAAAGCAAGGAACCCAATTTTATGGCTAAAATTCTCGGCATTGACCTCGGCACCACGAACTCCTGCATGTCCCTCATGGAAGGCGGCGAGCCCATCGTGGTCGAAAACTCGGAAGGCGCGCGCACGACGCCTTCCATCGTCGCATTTTCCAAGACGGGCGAGCGCCTCGTCGGGCAGGCGGCCAAGCGACAGGCGGTGACGAATGCGACCAATACGATTTTCTCCGTGAAGCGTTTCATGGGACGCAAGTTTGACGAAGTGCAGGATGAACTGAAGCGCGTGCATTACAAAGTCGTGAAGGCGGCAAATGGCGACGCGCACAATAAAATGTTAGGCTCCCCCATGTCGGAGACTTGAGTGTGCGCGGCGCCAGTTGCCGCCGTCAAGAAATTGTTAGGCCCGCGCGTCCGTTCATACAGCACTGCGGCAAACATTCGGACC
>JBBQJR010000089.1:0-10134 GCA_038326125.1 Chthoniobacterales bacterium | reverse complement strand
TATCATTCCTCCCCTGCCCGCTTGCGAAGCAGCGGCACGCGGCGGCGGATTTTCACCTGCGGCACGCCGGCGAGCGGATCGTCCGGCGCGGGCAGGGCGTCGGCGCTGGCGCGAAAAACCGCGGGCGCGAGCGCGCTCAGGGGCCGCCACGTCACGTCGTCCTCGCGGCGCTGATCGATCAGGCCGGCCACAAACAGCGCCTCGATCATCCGCGGCCGTGCGCGGGCGTCCGGCCACTGCGCGGGGAGTTCCTGGAGCGATACGCGCCGTTGCCGTTTCAGCGCATCGAGCAGGCGCGCGGCATCAGGCACCTCCGCGCCGCGCAGCCGGGCGAGCGCGCCGAGATTTTGCCAGCACGACATGGTGAATCTCGGCACGAAGAAAAGGATGTCCGCGAGGTGCTCGACTTTCGGCCGCTCATCCACTGCGCGCTCGTGCGGGAAGAGCCACTGGTCCACGCGCGCGGCGAGCAGCACCGCGGCGGCGCTGCCGAAAAAGATGGCGTTGAACTCAGCCGGCTTTTCAGTCTCGCCATTGCGCGCGATCGTCAGCGTGAGCAGCGCCACCCAGTATGAGAAGCCGTAGAGCGCCGTCCATCCGAGGAGGGAAAAAAATAGCGCCACCGCCGAGGCCGCCAGCACGCCGCGATTGTGCGAGCGCAGATGCGCGCGCAGCGCCTGCTCTGTGGAAGTCGGAGACACGAGCCCACTTTGCGGAGAAAGCGCCGCGCGTCCACCTCCGCTGCGCGCGGCACCGTTTTTCGCCTCGCCGTTTTTGAATGTAGGAGCCGCTCTCATCGTCCGTTGAGTTTTGGATTTCGCACCCGCCTTCCGAAGACTCTCTCCAAGGCAATCAGGAACCTCGCGCACGCGAAATTTCGTCCGTCGAGAGTGGCTGCGGCATCCTGTTTATCTGCTTGTCAAGGCCGAAGATCTCGCCTGAACTGCGCTACTCACTCCCCTTTCAGGTGCCTCCCTCACCGTTTCCATCGCCCACGCTGAGAATCACACGGCCCGCTTCTGCGGCAGCGGAGAAGCAACTACCATGACCGCCGTCCGTAAGGTCAGTTTGGTGCCGATTATCTTCTTAGCAATGGCGGCCGCTTCCTGCTCTTGGACGGGCAAGGATGGCACCCGCCGCAGCCTCATTTTGGGGATTGGCGTCCTTTCCACCTTCGAAAGGGTGCAGGGAGCCGCCCGCATCACCAAGACGACGGTCTATGGGCTGGCCTTGCAGCACACGCCGGCGATGAGCGGGCTGATCTTTGGCTATGCCGAGAGCTTGCTCACGCAGATCCCTCCGCGCTGGGAAGGTGAACTCAGCGTGGTGGCCTCCGCGACGCGGTCGATGACGGTCAAAGCCTCGCCAGCCAATCTACCCAGACATCACTAAACTTCATCCTACTGTGAACCCGCATCCATTGCTCCATCTTGCCCGCGCCTCGCTTTTCCTCGTGGCAACCATCCTGGCGATTTTCGTCCAAGGCTGTGCCTCGAATGGCTACATCTCCAGCAGCATCACCACGGGGATCGGGCTCGACGTCAGCGAAAATCCGCAGACGCAAATTCCCCACGTCCGCTTCGGCTACATCCGCCACGGGCTCTACTATATTCCCACCGGTAAGACCGGGAATCCAAACGGCAATGTCAGCGAGACGCCGCATGTGGTCAGCAAGATTCATGTGAGCAGTGAGTTTCGCAAAGGCATTACCATTATTGAAAAATTCGCCGTCGGCGACAGTGTCGGCAACAGTGCCGCCGCCCGGCAGCTCTTTGCGGATACTTCCACGGAAACTAGCGGTGAGAATGTGCAGCAGCAGCCCTTGGTGAACATTAGTTCCTCCCGCCAGCAGGTGCTGGAGGACCGGAAGAACCAGGCGATGGCCATGCAGCTCATCAAGGCGCAAAATGACGGTGATCTTTATCAACGGCGTCTGGCCGAGCAGGCTAAGAAGAAACAACAGACGCCGGACAACAAGACTTACAGCAGCGTCATTCAGGAAATCAATGCAGCCTTTCCCGATCGTGCGAAAAACCCCGGGCCGGCGAAAGCGGCCTACAATGATATGGCGAAGGATCCGGTCTTAAAGAAAGCAGGGCTTCCCGCCATCGGCGACAGCTCGTTTGCTTTCCTCCGTGTCTTCCAGGACAAGGCCACCAGCGACGGGCAAAGGCAGGCCCTGATCGCGGCGGCGACCAAGCTGCGGGACGGGTTGAAAGAATAGACAAATTCAAAATTAAACTACGATGTCCCAGATCTATACGCCGGAGACCGAGCCCTCCCCGCTGGCTGATGCCAGCAGTCTTGAAGAACTCAGCCGGTCGCTGAACGAGGAGGCGGATCAATCCCACCTTGTTTTGACTTTTGCCCCCGCCGTGGGAGACAATGCTCCCGGCCAGGGAATCAACGGTGTGTTTTATGCGTTTGAGGATCCCGATATCATCAAGAAGCTGGGTCTGCTCAGCGTAAAGCCGGTGCCAGCAGGGGCGAGAGGCGCGGATGCGGATGCTGCCCAAACCCCCGAGGCAAAGCAGGCGGTCAAAGATGCCTACCTCGCCTTTATGTCTCCCCTCCTCGAAAACCATGTTGCTCTTTGCCGGGCCGAAGTTTTCATCAATAAACAAATAACGGAAGTCGTCCTGCTGCGGGAGGCGGAACAATATCAGCCCTCGTCACTGAACGGGACGCTGCTTGCAGGCGGAGAAGACTGGGAATGGCTGGTGGCGGAAGTCGTAGGCGACGACATTGTGGTGCACGGTTCGCATTCGACGACCTTTGGCGGAAGCAACGATACCAGCGACAATGGATTGACGGGGAGCGGCTATGCGACGCGTGGCCATCCGAACTTGAAAGCTTGCTCCCTGCCTCTGGGCGGCTATGCCAGCACGACCGCGGAGCTCAGGGCATTGGAAGGAACACCTTTGCCCAAACTTCCTTTCGGCTTGGACCGGGACGGAAATGACCGCGCGGCCGGAGCGCATGTCGAAGTTTTTGACCCGAAGAATCCTCAGAAAAAGTTCATCTATCCGGTCATCGATTTGGGCCCGGCCAAACGGACCAAACATGCGCTGGACCTGACGGTGGCCGCGGCGCGGGACTTTATTCCGACTGCGACCGCGAATAACTTTTCGATGGTCCTCGAATACCGCATCATCAAAGGCGCTCTCGGTCTGCCGGCGGAACTAAGAACACCTCGACCAAAGGTCGAGAGCAGTGTCGTGGCGACGGGAACTAATAAGGTGATTTTTGACTCGGTGCTGCAAAACGTCGGCTTCAGCACCGCCCATGCGCCGGGCACGGCGGGCGGGACGCTGGCTTGCGCCTGGGCGGTGAACCGGGTCGTGGAGCTTTCGCAACTGCACCATCCCATCGGCGGCGAGACCTCCACTGCAGAAATGTTTGCCAAGCTGAATGCCGGAGCGGGCAAGGCAATTAACGAAGGGCAGGCGATGCCCGGCACAATCATCATCTCGCCCACCGAGGGAAGTCAGCATGGCCATGTTGGGATCCTTGGGAGCGGCGATGAGATTTATTCCAACAGCAGTGCGGATCGGCAATTTAAGAAGAATTGGGTTTTGGGCAATTGGAAGAAGTACTATAGCGGCAAAGGTTTGAAGGTGCTGTTCTACGACATCGTTGCCTGACAACGATTTCTGTGACCATCCCGCCTGAAGGCGGGACGGCCTCCCGCCGCACGGATTGCAAATCTGTGCCACGCTTTTGCGCCGTCCTAGCCTGCCTTCATTCCAGCGATGCGCATGGCGGCCACGGGAAATGCCTACTACTCGGCTTGCAACGCGGCGCCGGCGATTTCGTCGCCCAGCCATTCCCAGCCGCCGCCTTCAGTGTTGAAGACGACGACGCAGGAGCGCCGCGGGCTCGTGAAAAAAACCGCGAAGAATCCACCCATGTGGCCGCAGTGGCAGAGCGCTGCGCCGCCGATGCCGGGCAGTTCCGTTTTCCAAACTCCGCCCGCGTAGCTGCTGTCGCCGGGCGGCGTCTGGAGATGCGCGAAGGTCTCCGGCTGCACGAGCCGCGGCTCGTTGCGGGCAAGCCACGCGGCGTAGCGCGCAAAATCCGCGAGGGACAAGTGGACGCTCGCGGCGGGTGCGAGGGCGGCGGGGAACTGGCTGTCCGGCGACGGCGGCACGGGCGAAAGCCGGTCGCCGTCGCGGCGGTGGCCCCACGGCTGATCGGTTTTGCCCAGCGTGCCCGGCGCGCCGAAGCCTGCGGACGTGAGACGCAGCGGTGCAAAGATGTGGCGCCGCAAAAGCTCCTCGTAACTTTCGCCGGACGCGTGCTCGAGGATTGCGCCGAGCAGTCCGTAGCCGGAGTTGCTGTAGGCAAATTTTCCCGGCGGCTGCGCGGGGCTTTTCGCGAGGATGGTGCGCGCAAAATTCGCGCGCTGCTCGCGGGCCGTGCCGACGCCGGTGTCGAGCGTTCGCCACTCGGCGCGGCCCATCGCGGCGATGCCGCTGCGCTGCGTGACGAGGTGGTCGATGGTCACGCCGGACCAGCCGGCTGCGCACGGCACATGCGGCAGTGCTTCGGAGACCGGCATATCCCAACGCAGTTTGCCGGAATCCACGAGCGCGCCGACGAGCGTCGCGGTCATGCTTTGGGTGCAGGAGCCGATATGCCAAACGTCCTCGACGGTCACGCGCACCTCACGATCCGCGCGGCGAAGACCGGTCGCCCCGAGGGCGATGATGCGCCCATTTTCAACGACGGCGGAGGCGCAGGCGGGGAGTTTGTATTTTGCCCGGAGCGTCTCGATCGCGGCGGAAATGTCGCGGGGCTCGGCGGCAAATGAGGATGCCCCGACGACGAGGACAAACGCTGCGCCCATGACGAGGTCAGGGATTTTCCGAAGCGCGGAGAATGAAATTCGTCGCGTCACGCGGGAGCGTTGCGGCCGTCTTCCTCAATGATTTCCACTGTCGCGCGGCCGCCGTGTTTTGTCGCGGCGGCGTCGAGCAGATTCCGAATCGCAGCGATGGTCGCACCGTGTTTGCCGACGACTTTGCCGATGTCGGACTTGCGCATTTGCAGACGGAAGACGGTTTTTTTCTCCGTGTCATCCTTGATGATCACGACCTCATCGGGAAACTCGACAAGCTGCCGCAGGACAAAATCGAGGAAGCGTTCCATTCCCCAGTTGTAACCGTGGCGTTTGAAAACGGAAAAGCGGAAAGTTCAGGAACATGCCCGAACTTTCCGCTGAAAAATTTTCCGCAGGCTCGCTTCAAAGCGGCAAAAACGACGGCTCGCCGTGAAGTTCGCGATCACTCCGTGAAAAGGCGGACGCGAGTTTCCGCTCGCCGCTCGCGCTACACCGCGGGGATCACCGACGCTTTGCGCACCTTCTTGAGAAGGCTGCGCACGGTGTCACTCGGCTTCGCGCCTTGGCCGATCCAGTAATCGGCACGGGCAAGATCAATGTTCGCGTTCAGATCCTTTTTCTTCGGATCGTAATTGCCGATGATCTCGATGAACTTTCCGTCGCGCGGGCTGCGCTGGTCGGTGACGACCACTTTGTAATACGGGGTGTTGGTTGTGCCTTCGCGGCGGAGACGGATTGCGACCATGATTTGTTTTTTTGTGCTGCTGCGTTTGGTAAATTTTTATTGCCCGCCCCGTTTGAAGAGTCCGACGCCTTTCGATTTGGCCATCATCTTCTGCATCTTGGGCATCTGTTTCATCATCTTGCGCATCTCGTTGAAGCGCGTGATCAGGTCATTCACTTGGGTGACGGTATGGCCGCTCCCACGGGCGATGCGCTGACGGCGGCGGGCATTCAGAATGTCCGGCGTCGTGCGCTCTTTTGGAGTCATCGAAAGGACGATGGCCTCCACCCGTTTGAGCTGCTTTTCGTCGAGCGAAAGGTCTTTGAGATTACCCATGCCGGGCAACATGCCAAGGATTTTTTCCAGCGGACCGAGCCGGCGCATGAATTTGAACTGCTCGAGGAAATCGTTGAAGTCGAAAGTCGCGGTGCGGATGCGGTGCTCCATGCGCTTCGCCTCCTCCTCGTCAATCGCCGCCGCCGCACTTTCCACGAGCGTGACGACATCACCCATCCCGAGGATACGGCCCGCGAGACGGTCCGGGTGGAAAATCTCGAACGCGTCCATTTTTTCGCCGGTGCCGGCGAATTTGATCGGTCGCTTCGTCACCTCGCGCATCGAGAGCGCCGCGCCGCCGCGCGCATCGCCGTCGAGCTTCGTGAGGATCAGTCCGGTGATGTCCAGAGCCTCGTGAAAATGCGTGGCGACGCTCACGGCCTGCTGCCCAGTCGCAGCATCCGCGACGAGCAGCACTTCCTGCGGCTTCAGGTATTCGCGCACGCTGCGCACTTCGGCGATCAGCGCCCCGTCAATTTCCTGCCGGCCCGCTGTGTCGTAAATTTCAACGTTGTGCGGAATTTGCGCGAGCCAGTCGGCGGCGAGTTTGGTCGTCGCGAGCACATCGGTCGCACCCGCCGGCGGGACAAAAACCGGAATCGAAAGCTGCCGCCCGAGCGTCGCGAGTTGCTCGATCGCCGCAGGCCGATAAAGGTCGAGCGCGATGAGCACGGGGCTCCTGCCCTGCTTGCGCAAAAAGCTGGCGAGCTTGCCGCAAGTCGTCGTCTTGCCCGCACCATTCAACCCGACGACGAGGATGCGGGCGGGCGCGGTGAGGTCGAGCGGTGACGCGTCGCCGCCGAGGAGCGTTGTCAGTTCGTCGTGGAAAATTTTGACGATCTGCTGGCCGGGCGTCACCGACTTCAGCACATCCTCGCCGAGCGCCCTGTCCTTTACCCGCGCGATGAAATCCTTCGCGACTTGAAAATGCACGTCCGCCTCGAGCAGCGCCATGCGCACTTCGCGCAGCGCGTCGGTGACATTCGTCTCCGAGATTTTGCCCTTCCCGGAAAGATTGCGGAAGACTCCCTGAAGTTTGTCGGCGAGCAGGCTGAACATGAGGGCGCGGAGACTACTGCTCTGCGCGCTCTTGTCCAGCGAGGCTCAGCCGCCCGCGCATCCCGCAAATTTTCTGCGAGGCACCGTGGCGCGCGGCGAGCTTCTAGTTGCCGGCGGGCGGCGGCGAAACCGGCCCGGATGGGCGCGCCCTCCGCGGCGGAACCGAAGGAGGCGCACCTGCCGGGCGCACCGGAGGCTGCGCGCCGGCAGAACCCGGCGGCGGGCGATTCACGACCGGCGGACGCACCGGCGGCGGCATCACCGAACGCAAAGGCACGAATGTCGTCGAAGTCTGCGGCACCACATAGACAGTGGTGGTCGTATTTGAAGTCGTGACCGCGCGATGGTTGTCGTAAGCGCCGTTGGCCAGCGAACTGTGCCAGTTCCGATTTTTTTCCAGCACCCAATTTTCCTTCGTCGGCTGCGCCGTCGAGGCGGTCGCTTCGGGGATTGTCGAAGTGGGCACCGAGGAAGTCGTCGCCGGAAATGACGCGGAGCCCCGCGTCGCCGCCACCGGCTGAGCAGACGGCGAGCCGTTGTTGATGTTCGCGCTGCCGGACTTGGTGACCGCAGTCTCGGTGGAAATTTCCTGCGCCCGCGCCCCCGGGGCAGATTTGCTTTCCGTGAGTTCGTAGTGCCGCCAGCCGAAGAACAACGCCGATGCCAAGGATCCAATCATGAAGAACGTTTTCATAAGTATTTTGGTGCCGCGCTTCCTAACCGGTTTTTCAGAAACCGCCAAACCCTTTTTTTTCCCCGAAGCTTGAAGACCGCATCCACCTCGGAAGCACGCGCCGCGTGGCTCCGGAGGTAGGACTCGAACCTACAACCACACGATTAACAGTCGCGTGCTCTACCATTGAGCTACTCCGGACTTGCCGTTTGCGGGACGCGGAAACTACGGGGCGCGGCTGCCACGGCAAGCTCTTTTTGCAGGGACCCGAATGACGTGCGGCGGGCCGCAGACTTCCGTGCACAGCGCGCTTTATCCCGCCCGCAGCGGCGGCATTTTTCCGGGAAAACGCCGCAAGTTCACGTTGCCGAAAAGCCGCGGGCTGTCAGCGTTGCGCGTGTGATTCAAGCATCCGCACACCGGCTTCCGCGCGAAATGCAGGGCGCTCGCTTTTCGAGCAAGCGCGCCAAATCAATCATGGGGAATTTTTCCTGCGCGTCTGTTTTTACCCGAATAATACTTTGAACATCCATCACCGCAACCTGCCCCGCGTGCTCATCATCGGCGGCGGCTTTGGCGGGCTCGAGGCGGCGAAGGCACTGCGCGAGGTGAAGGTGCGCGTCACGCTTTTGGATCGCCAAAATCACCACCTTTTCCAGCCGCTGCTTTATCAGGTCGCGACGGCGGCGCTCTCGCCGGCGGACATCGCGGAGCCGCTGCGGCACATTTTGCGGAAGCAGGAAAATGTGGAAGTGATCCTCGGCGAGGCGACCGCGATCGATGCCGGGAAGAAGTGCGTGATGACGGCGGACGGCGCGCTGGACTACGAGTTCCTCATCGTCGCCGCGGGCGCGCGGCACTCGTATTTTGGCCGCGACGAGTGGGAGAAAAATGCGCCGGGGCTGAAGAGTCTCGACGACGCGCTCGAGATCCGGCGGCGGATGCTGATGGCCTTTGAGATCGCCGAGAAGACGCACGACAACGCGGAGCGCGAGGCGGCGCTGACTTTTGTGATCGTGGGCGGCGGCCCGACGGGCGTGGAAATGGCGGGCGCGATCGCCGAGATCGCCCAGGTCACTTTGATCAAGGATTTCCGTCACATTGATTCATCGCAGACGCGAATTTTCCTGATCGAGCACGGGCCGGAAGTGCTCGCGGCCTTCTCCGGCGATCTGCCGGAATACGCGCGCGCGAAGCTCGCCGAGATGGGCGTGGACGTGCGCCTCGGGAGCAAAGTGGAGGCGATCTTCGACGGCGGCGTGGAACTCAGCGGCGGCGAAAAAATCGCGGCGAAGACGATCATCTGGGCCGCGGGAAATGCCGCGTCGCCGCTCGGCGCGAGCCTCGGCGTGCCGCTCGACCGGCAGGGCCGCGTGATCGTGCAGGACGATTGCTCCGTGCCGGGACATGCGGAAATTTTCGTCATCGGCGACCAGGCGCATTTCGAGATCGGCGAAGGGCGGACGCTGCCCGGACTTTCGCCCGTCGCGATGCAGCAAGGCCGGCACGTCGCAAAAAACATCCGCGCCCGCCTGCACGGCGCGCGCACGGAGCGCTTCGTCTATTTTGACAAAGGCTCGATGGCCACGATCGGGCGTAACGCCGCGGTCGCGGAAATGGGCTCGCTGCGGCTCCGCGGCGTCGTCGCGTGGTGTGTGTGGCTGTTCATCCATGTGCTGTTTCTCGTCGGCTTCCGCAATCGCCTCGCGGTCCTGTTCAATTGGGCCTACGCCTACGTCACGTACGGCCGCGGCGCGCGGCTCATCACCGGCCGCAAATTCGGCGGCAAGGACGGCGAAGTGTGAACGCTCGCGCGTCGGCGAACGCGCATTTTTCTGCTGCGGAAATGGCGGCTCACTTTTCTGAAATCGCTGCCGCGCTCCCGCGCTCGCCCGCAAAATCGCAGGTTGCCTTCGCCCGCCGCGCATTCACTTTTCCCGCATGCATGCGCTCCTCCCCGCCCTCGCACTCGTCGGATTTTTCGCAAGCACGCTGCACGCGCAAGTCGTGCCGACGACGCCCTCGAAGTTCGACACGCGCCGGCTCGGCGACACCGTGAATGGCGGGGGCACCGTCGGCTTCACGGCGAAACCGCCACAGGTCACCGTGCGCAGCGTCACGCACATCGTGCTCGGCGAGCCGCGGCAGTGGATGATGAACGACGGGAAGTTTTTTGTCGGCAAGCTGATCGCGTTTGAGGATCTCGTGACCGAGCGAAGTGCGGCGACGCCCGCCGTCCCGAAAAATCCCACCGTGGTGCGCGACGGCAAGGCGCGCCTGCTCGTGAATGCGAAGCCGTATGAGATCGCGCTGGAGCGGCTGCGCACGGACGAGCGGAGCTTCATCGAGGAAGTGCGCGCGACGCTCGCGGCTAAGAAGTAGGGTGGCGTCGCGCGATGCGACCGGCTAGCAGGGCGGCGTCCATTTTCTCCATGAGCAACGAGCGCCTCCCTCCGCAGGCAAAATACATCGTCGGCAACGAGGCGTGCGAGCGCTTCA
>JBBQJR010000088.1:0-10149 GCA_038326125.1 Chthoniobacterales bacterium | reverse complement strand
CGCATGGTCACGGCGCGCGCCCCATTTCACTTTGCGGAAAGGCGACGCTGGTTCGAGCCGCAGGCCGATGTTTTCCGCGACGGTCAGATCCGGGAACAGCGCGGGCTGCTGGTAAATGCACGCGATCTCGAGCTTGTGCGCCGCAGCGGGCGTGAGGTGCGCGACGCGCTCGCCCTCGATTTCGATGCTCCCGCCGTCGGCCTGATGCGCGCCGGTGATGATTTTGATGAGCGTGGATTTCCCCGCGCCATTTTCGCCGAGCAACGCATGCACCTCGCCCGCACGCAGGTCAAAGGACACGCCCTTGAGCGCGCGCACCGCGCCGAAGGACTTCGTGACCGCAGTCAGTTGGAGGAGGGGCGACGGCATGACGTGAAACTCAAGCGCGCTTCGAAAGGACCGCGCGCTCATGGCGTTTCACCTCCGCCAGCCACGCCTCGGCGACCGGCGCGCCTTTGCTCTCGCAATAAAAATCCCACACGGCGCCGATGGGGAGCGACTTGCTTTCTTCCTGCAGCGCGAGACGCGAGGTATTGTCGTCGGCGATTTCTGCGGCGCGGATGGCTGGCGGTTCGAGCAACGCGAGGAGCAGGGCGCGGAGCAGGTTGCGCGTGCCGATGACCCACGCGGCGATGCGGTTGATGCTCGCGTCGAAATAATCGAGGCCAAGATGGACGCGCTCCGCGTGGCCGGTCGCAATGATTTCGCGGGCGATGGCCTGCAGGTCGTCGTTGAAGGTGACGACGTGATCGCTGTCCCAGCGCACACCGCGGCTGACGTGCAGCAGAATCTCCGGCAGATAGAGCAGCACGCTGGAGATTTTGTCCGCGATGCTTTCGGTCGGATGAAAGTGCCCGGCGTCGAGGCAGAGCAGCTTGCGGCGTGTGATGGCGTAGCCGAGGTAGAATTCGTGCGACCCGACGGTGCAGCTCTCCGCGCCGATGCCGAAGAGCTTCGGCTCCACCGCGTCGAGGTTGTGCTTCGCGGGGAGCGTTTTTTTGAAAATCGCGTCGAGCGAATCGGCGAGGCGTTCGCGCGGAGCCTGGCGATCCGCCGGCGTGTCTTTGAAGCCATCGGGGACCCACACATTCGTCACGCATGGAGTACCGAGCGCCTTTCCCATCGCTGCGCCGATGTCGCGCGAGCGTCGGCAGTGCTCGATCCAGAAATTGCGGATGCCCTTGTCGCGATGCGAAAGCGTGAAGCCATCGGCGGCCTTCGGATGCGCGAAGCAGGTCGGGTTGAAGTCGAGCCCGAGCCCGTTCCTCTTCGCCCACGCAATCCAGTTTTTGAAATGCGCTGTTTCGATTTCGTCGCGATCCACCTTCCTCCCGCCGAACTCACCGTAGAAGGCGTGGAGATTCAGCCGGTGCCTGCCGGGGATGAGCGAGAGCGCCTTGTCGAGGTCCGCTCGCAGTTCGTCCGGCGTGCGGGCTTTGCCGGGATAATTGCCGGTGACGGCGATTCCTCCGCTCAGTGTGCCGCCGCTGTTTTCAAAGCCGCCCACGTCATCGCCCTGCCAGCAATGCAGCGAGACCGGGAGAGTCGCCAGCATGCGCAGGGCGGCTTTGGTATCCACGCCGAGTCCGGCGTAGCGTTCGCTGGCGAGTTGATAGGTGCGCTCGATTTTGTTGCTCATGGAATTTGCTGATCAGTATGTCCGCCCGGTGAATTCATCAGGCGGGGGAACGGAAGCTGTGGGGTTGAATCGGAGAGTGGAGGGTGAGACTGCGAGCGTAAAGATGCCTTATCCGCACAGGGGATTCCTTCACCATCGCGCCAATATTCAGCACGATCGCGCCAGCGGTCATTGACGGGTGAAATTGGCACACGCGCAGCGCAGCGAAGCCCGCCCTTGCCGGCGACCCTGCCGACCCGCATCTTCGCGCCAATGCTCCGCAAGCTGCGCACCAGCGATTGGTTTCACCCGGATGGCTTTCCCCTCGCCGTCGAGCGGCGCGACCCGCAGGAGCCTTTCGGCCCGCACACGCACGAGTTCAGCGAACTGGTGATCGTGACCGGCGGGCACGCGCTTCATGTCACCGGTCGCGAGTCGTGGCCCATCGGCACGGGCGATGTCTTCGTCATCGGCGGCCCGCGTGCGCATGAGTATCGCGACATGCAAAAATTGCGGCTCATCAATATCCTCTTCCGTCCCGAGAACCTGCGGCTCGATCTCTGGGATCTGCCGACGCTGCCCGGCTACCACGCACTCTTCATGATCGAGCCCGCCATGCGGCAGCAGCGCAAATTCAACAGCCGCCTGCGCCTCGATCCGAAAGAACTCGGCATCGTCACCGGCCACGTGGAGGCGCTCGAACATGAACTCCATATCCGCGCACCGGGTTTCGCCTTCGCGGCGAATGCCACATTCATGCAGATCGTCGCGTTTCTCTCGCGCTGCTACAGCCGCAGCCGCAGTCCCGACGCCCGCGCCGTGCTGCGCATCGCCAGCGCCATCAGCCACATCGAGGCGCATTTCGACGAACCTCTCGACCTCGATGCCCTCGCCAAGCTCGCGCACATGTCCAAGCGCAGTTTCCTCCGCGCCTTCCAATCCGCCGTCGGAAGCGCTCCCATCGCCTACCTCATCAAACTGCGCCTCAGCCGCGCTGCGACACTGCTGCGGCGATCCGACGAAGACATCACCTCTGCCGCTTTCAAAGCTGGCTTCAACGACAGCAACTACTTCGCGCGCCAGTTCCGAAAAATATTTGGGCTGTCTCCGCGGGAGTATCGAAAGCGGGAAACGCCTCGCACTACGGCCGTTTAGTCGCACATCGGCAATGCCACCGGCACCGGCTTCAGTCTCGCGTTGGCGGCCAAGTGAAGGCTACGCAAATGCGCGACAGTCTTCATTGCGACGCCGCATTCGCGCATCACCGTCGACAACGTCGTTTGGCACCTGCGCGACGATGAGCGCACTGCCACGCTCCCGAGGCCGCGCGGCGGCCCCTCCTCGGCTCCGGGGATGCCCGCACCACCGAACACGCATTTGGCGGCAGCGGGAGCGCGGGAAGCGTGACGCGAAGTTTCGGGGGGCGCGATTCCCGCAACGACGGTCGGCGGGTGTCCCAGTCTTTGTCCGCTGCTTCGCCACCCATGAGGATGATGGGTGAATGAAGGACGAGCCCGCGAAGTTCTGAACCGTCCCGCGGCTTCGTGTGCTTTCGAGCAAGCCGCAGCAGCTATTTGCGGACTTCCTTTTCCGTCTGTTCGACGAGTGTCCGCATCGGCAGGCAATCGACGAGGCGGCGCGGCCAATTCGCGCGGGCGGCAGTGTCAGGTTGGAGGACACGATTCCACATCCACACAAGGAAGACGGCGGCGGTTTTGCCGAGGCCGGTGGGGATGTTGATGAGTTGCGACCGACATTCCCCGCCACTAAGCAAAGTTTTCGCTTTTTCCGCAACAGCAGCGGTGCCGCACGCCAGGCGGCATTGGAAGGCGTAAGGTGTCGATCCGCCGGCGGCGCGTTGAAAGAAATCGGAATAGTTCACAGCAGTCTCGGGTTGGCTTCAAAGGGGGTGATGCGCATATGCGACTGAGTTGAAGCACTTGAGACCACGCATTTGCAGTCCGCATTTTTCCGCCGCGCCATCAACCGACGACTAGGGCCACTTCTCAGCGAGTGTGTTTCCTGTCTTTGAAACAACGATCAGCATGCCGTGGTGACAAGCGCGTCAATTGGACACCGAATTCACACGAGACGTTGCATTCAGGCAGAGTAGGATCGAACGATGGCTAGGATCGCGCTTTTCAAAGTGCGGGGAAGTTTGCTCCATATCCCGACGATCTCCGCGATGTCCGAGTCACCTCGGAGATTTTGTGAGTCTATTTGTGAGTCGCCGTGCGTAAGCGCTTGATGGACAGGTGCCATCTGGCAGGTTCGAACCCTGCAGCGCGCACCATTTTTACTCCTCTCGCTCGCGCGACTGATTCTATTTTCTCGACCGTGACGGCAGCCGCACGGGCATGGGCGCGGCGCTCTTTTTCACCAGCCGTTTGCTCGCCACTAACGCGGGCGGCGCAGAATTTCTGAGGGTCACGGGCGCGGCCACGGTTTGCTGTTTTTCCGCCATCCGCTGCGCGAACGCTTCGCATTTGGCCAGTTCGCATTCGGGCGGGTCGGTGATTTCCACGGGCTTCGCGCGGGTGATGCCGAGGGCGAGCGTTTCCGCGAGCCACTGCTGTCCGTCGGCGGAGGCAAACTGGGCGGCTTCCGTCCGGTTGCTCAGGAAGCCGCATTCCACGAGCACGGCGCACTCCACGGTGCGCACGAGCACGGCGAAATTCTGCGGAGCGGTGCCGCGGTTGCGCGTGGAAAAGGATTCGTCGAGCGCGTCCTGAATAGTCTGCGCGACGAAGCGGCCGGACGGGCTTTCGGAAAAATAATACGTCGAGAATCCGTCGTTGCTCGCCACCGAGGAGCCGTTGAAATGGATGCTGAGCAGCAGCGAGTGCGGGTGGCGGTTCGCGATCTCTGCGCGCTGGTCGAGCGAGACGTAGGTGTCGCGGTCGCGCGTGAGCACGCACGGGATGCCGTCGTGGGTCAGGATTTTTTGCAGGCGCAGCGCCACGCCGAGCGTCGCGTCTTTTTCCCGCACATGATACCACGCCGTGCCCTCATCAATCCCGCCGTGGCCGGGGTCGAGGATCACCATGTCAAATGCGCTCACTGGCGCTGGCCCCGACCACAGGAGCATCGCCAAAAGGGCTTTTGCTGGGAGCAAATTTCTCACGGAATGGCACCGCTTGATGCGGCCTCACACCATACATCGACTCCCAAGGGCGCGCTGCGTTCAAAATTTTGCGCAAGCCCGGCCCGCGGCGCAGCGACTTCCGTGCCGGAACCGCCCTCCCGCCGCCACTTGGTGCAGTGGGAAAAAATGAGCGCGTCGTGCGCGCCACGCCCGAAAGAGTCTGCACGCCCTTATGAAATTCCTCGCCCTCGCCGCCGTGTTCCTCCTCTCACTCTGCCCGTTCGCGAGCGGGCAGTTGCCCAACGAACCGGTGTTCGAAATGAAGAGCCCGGACTTCGCGCAAGGCGGGCCGATTCCGAAAGAATTGAGTTGCGAAGGACTTGGGCAGCCGCCCGGCCTGAAGATTCTTGGCGTGCTCCAGACGACCAAAACCATGGTGCTGATCGTGGACGACCCGGACGTGCCGAACGGAACCTTCACGCACTGGCTCGTCTGGAATTTGCCGCAGGATTTTAAGGAACTGATCAACGGCGCGCTCCCATCGGGCGCGACACAGGGCAAGAACAGCGCGGGCAAAATCGGCTATTTTCCCCCGTGTCCGCCAGCGGGCGAGCATCGGTATTATTTTCGCCTCTACGCCCTCGACAAAGCCCTTTCTCTCCCGGCAGGCAGCGGGCGCGCGGCCCTTGAGAAGGCCATGAAAGGGCACGTCCAAAAGGAAACTTTCCTCATGGGCCGCTACGCCAAAGGCGAAAAAGCGGGCAACTGATCCGCGCGGAAAATTGCCGCGCGCCTACTTCATCAGTGTCGCCAGCTTCGGCAAAATCGCGTCGGCCCAGATCTGGTAGCCTTTCGGCGAGAGGTGCAGGAAGTCGGGCATGATTTCCTTCGTCAGCGAGCCGTCGGGCTCCATGAATTTCGCGCCGATATCGAGGAAGAACACATGTTTGCCGTCGTCCAGTTTGCTGATGATGGCGTTCACCTGCGCGATCTTTTCGCGGCCGGGATTCGGCGACGCTTTTTCACCGCGCGGGAAAATCGCGAGCAGCAGAATCTTCGTGTCCGGGCTCTTCGCGCGCACGGTCTCGACGATTTTCGTCACGCCTTTCGCGATGCCCTCGGGCGTGTCCGATCCCGTGTTGTTCGTGCCGATCATGATGACGGCGGCCTTCGGCTTGATGCCTTCCAGTTCGCCGTTCTCGATGCGCCACAGCACGTGCTGCGTGCGGTCGCCGCCGATGCCGAAATTCGCCGGCTTGAAAATACCGAACGTTTCTGCCCAGACCGCTTTGCCATTGCCGCCCCAACCCGCGGTGATCGAATCGCCGAGGAAAAGGAGCTGCGCCTCGCCCTTCTTCGCCATCTCCACGAAGCCCTCGTGCGCCTTGATGAAGCCCGCGTTCGGCTGGCCGTCATTGCCCATTTTCGGAGCCGCGACATCCGGCGGCTGCGGCGGGAGCGCGGGTTTTGCGGGTGCCGGTTTTGCGGGCGCGGGCGCGACGGGTGCGGTGGCGGGTTTCGTTTCCGCGAAGAGCGCGGGCACGGTGAAAAGTGCGGTGAGGGCGAGGACGAGGGAGCGTGATTTCATGGAGGATGGCGGAGTGGAGCGCGGAGGCTACGAAGTCCGCGGAAGCGTGACAACTTTTTCCGAACACCGTGTTTTCCGAGAGCCGAGCGCATGTTTTCGCCGAGCAAAAACGGGTAGCGAAGCTCTCCAGAGCTGCGCCGATGGCCGCGAGCCATGCGCAGGTCTGGAAACCTACGCTACGCCGCGGCGAGCCTGCGCGCTTTTTTTATTCCCGCGCGGCGGGCAAATGGTGCATTCCATCGCGCTGATGCGGATCTTTTCCCCGACCGAAACCGACTCCTCCGAGCGCCGCGTGGCGCTCGTTCCCGCGAGCGTGACGAAGCTCACCGCGCTCGGCGCGCAGGTGGCGGTGGAGACAGGCATCGGCGCGAGCGTGAATTTTTCCGACGCGGAATATCGTGATGCAGGCGCGGAGATCATCGTGGATCGCAAGCAGGGCCTCGCGTCCGCGGACCTCGTGCTGCGGTTGCGGAAGCCGCCGCTCGCCGACATCGCGGCGCTGAAACGCGGCTGCATCCACATCAGCTTTCTCGATCCTTTTACCGACGTGGAAACCGTGCGCGCGCTCGCGGCGGCAGGCGTGAGCGCGATCTGCATGGAGATGATTCCGCGCTCGACGATCGCGCAGAAGATGGACGCGCTCAGCTCGCAGGCGAGCCTCGCGGGTTACGTCGCGGTGCTGCTCGGCGCGAACCGGCTAGACCGCATTTTCCCGATGATGATGACGCCCGCCGGGACGATCCCGCCGGCGAAAGTTTTCATCATCGGCGTCGGCGTCGCGGGCTTGCAGGCCATCGCGACGGCGAAGCGGCTCGGCGCAGCGGTAGAGGCGTTCGACACGCGGCCCGCGGTCGAGGAGCAGGTGAAGTCGCTCGGTGGGAAATTCGTGAAAGTGGACCTCGGGGTCATGGAACAGACCGCGCAGGGCTACGCGAAGGAACTCACGCCCGAGCAGCTCACGCTGCAGCGCGAAGTGATGGCGCAGCGCTGCGCGCAGGCGGACCTCGTGATCACGACGGCGCAAGTCTTCGGACGCAAGGCGCCGCTCATCGTCACGACCGCGATGGTCGAAAAGATGAAGCCCGGCGCGATCATCGTGGACATGGCCGTCGAGAGTGGAGGCAACGTCGAATGCTCGCGACCGGATGAGGACATCGTCGTGAACGGCGTGAAAATCATCGGCTGGCGGAATCTCGCGGGCCGCGTCCCGCGCGCGGCGAGCGCGATGTATTCGAGCAACCTCGCGAACCTCGTGGATCACTTCTGGGATCGCGGGACGAAGACTTTCCGCCTCGATCCTGCGCACGAAATCCTTCGCGAGTGCCTCGTCACGCACGACGGCAGCATCGTGAACGATCGCCTGCGCACCCTCGCCGCCTCGGCGCCTTTTCCGTCAGCGGCTGCAGTATGATTTGGAAGCCATGAAACCAGGAACCGAGACTCTGCGCCCGCGATGCAGTGGGCGCGACGAACAACGGCACACAGACATCCTGAGATCCCTGCGAAATGTGCCGCACCGGGATGAGGCGGATTTTTTCAACCGGGGATTGCACGGTTGGGCACCGATGAGACAGGGAATTTCCAGAGCAGGATTCTTTCATCCGTGCCCATCCGTGCAATCCGTGGTTGAAAAAATCCGCGCCATCTTGGTCTTTTTGCAGAGGTCGCAGCCTGTCTGTGCGCCAGCGGGCTTCCTGCCTGCCTTTGCTTCGCGCTCACTTCTCGGCGCAGCCTTCGCCACGCAGGCAGGATGCCCGCGGGCCGCACAGGCTGGAAGCCTGTGTTCCCGCGCATCCGCGTTTCTGGCTTCATGGTTTCCAAATTAAAAACTTCCTCCGTCCCATGAACTCCCTGATGTCCGGCCTCTACGTCTTCGCCCTCTCGGCGTTCCTCGGCTACCTCGTGATCTCGCGCGTGCCGCCGCTGCTGCACACGCCGCTCATGTCCGCGACGAATGCGATCTCCGGGATCTCACTCGTCGGCTCGCTCGTCACCGCCGGCGGGGATCACGGCGTGCTCAGCACGGTGCTCGGCGTGACCGCGGTGATTTGCGCGACGATCAATGTCGTCGGCGGATTCTGGATCACCGAGCGGATGCTCAAGTTTTTCCGGCGCAAGGAAACGCCCGCGGCAAAGAACAAGAACTCGGGAACCGCTGACTAAATCTAAATGATCCACGGAAGACACAGAAGACACGGAACGGGATCGCGAAGCACGCCGCCTTCCGTGCTTTCCGTGCCTTCCGTGGACCCAAAAGCTCCCGTGGGAATTTCAATGGTTCAGGTGGCGATAAAATCACCGATTTCATAGCGCGCCATGCAGCATTACTTTGTCGAGTTCAGCTACCTGTTCGCCTCGGTGTTCTTCATCGTCGGGCTGAAAAGTCTCAGCCATCCCGACACCGCGCGCCGCGGGATGCACCTCGCGGAAATCGGCATGTTGCTCGCGATCATCGGCACGCTGCTGCACAAAGAAATCGTTTCCTACCAGTGGATCATCGTCGGCCTCGTCGTCGGCGGGGCCATCGGCGGCGTGCTCGCGCAGCGTGTGGCCATGACCGCGCTGCCGCAGCTCACCGCGCTCTCGCACGGATTCGGCGCGCTCGCGGCCACGCTCGTCGGCATCGCGGAATATGCGCGTCACGGCGCGAGCATCGAGAAGCCGCAGATGGTCGCCATCGGCATCGAGGTGCTGCTCGGTGCGCTCACGACCACCGGCAGCATCGTCGCCGCCGCGAAACTGCAGGAGCTGATGCGCGGCTCCCCGATCACTTTCAAAGGGCAGAACTTCGTGAACCTCGGCATCCTCGCCGTCTCGCTCGGCGCGCTCGTCATTCTCGTTTTCAATCCCGGTGCCGCGTTCGCATTTTATCTCATGCTCGCGCTCGCGCTGGTCTTCGGCCTCATGCTCGTGCTGCCGATCGCGGCGGCGGACATGCCGGTCGTCATGTCCCTGCTGAATGCCTACGCCGGACTCGCCGCGACCGCGACGGGCTTTGCGATCAACAACAACGTCCTCATCATCGCCGGCACGTTGAACGGCTTCTCCGGCTTCATCCTCTCCGTACTCATGTGCCGCGCCATGAACCGCTCGATCACCAACGTGATCTTCGGCGCCTTCGGCAGCGCCGCCGGCCCCTCGACCGCCGCCGCCACCGGCGAAGCGCGCGAGATCAACATCGAGGACGCCGCGACACAGCTTGCCTATGCGCGGCAGGTGATTTTCGTGCCGGGCTACGGCATGGCCACCGCACAGGCGCAGCACGTCGTCCGCGAACTCGCGAGCGTGCTCGAGGAACGCAACGTCACGGTGAAATATGCGATCCATCCCGTCGCGGGCCGCATGCCCGGCCACATGAACGTCCTGCTCGCCGAGGCCGACGTGCCTTACTCGCAGCTCTACGAGTTGGAGCAAATCAACGCCGACTTTCCCAACACCGACGTGGCCATCGTCATCGGCGCAAACGACGTGGTGAACCCCGATGCCCGCGACAACCCCGGCAGCCCCATCGCAGGCATGCCGATCCTCAATGTGGATCACGCGCGCTCCGTCATCGTGCTCAAGCGCGGCAAGGGCAAAGGCTTCGCCGGAATAGAAAACCCGCTCTTCCTCAAGCACAACACCGGCATGTTGTACGGCGATGCGAAAGGCACGCTCGGCAAGCTCATCAGCGCCGTCGTGCAGGCTTAGCGCGCGGAACACAGCCTTCTAGGCGGTGCGGCCCGCGGTGGTGACTGGTGAAAAGCGAATGGTATTCAACCATGATTGGCTGGTGAAACTCGGAAGATCAGTCACTAGTCACTAGTCACTATTCACCAGTCACCAGTCACCAGTCACGCCCCCGGAACTTCGATAACC
>JBBQJR010000087.1:0-10171 GCA_038326125.1 Chthoniobacterales bacterium | reverse complement strand
AGCTCGTGCCACATGCTGAACAGCGAAAACGAGTGCAGCGTCCCCGGTGTCGCGGGCGTGGTGAAGGATGGCATCCTCCCCGGATGTTTCGGCTACGAGACGGGACAGGCCGCGGTCGGCGATGCGTTTGAATGGCTGCGGAAACTCACCGGCCAGCGCGATTTTTCCGCGCTCAGTCGCGAGGCCGCCGCGCTGCCGCCGGGCGCGGATGGCGTGAGGTGCGTGGACTGGTTCAACGGCTGTCGCACGCCGCTGATGGACGGCTCGCTGCGCGGCGCTTTCACCGGCCTCGCGCTGCACCACGGCCCCGCGCATTTGTATCGCGCGCTGCTGGAAGCCTCGGCCTTCGGCGTGCGCTGGATCGTCGAATTGCTCCGCGACGGCGGCGTGCCGGTGCGCAGATTCATCGCGACTGGCGGGCTGCCGCATCACAATCCGCTCGTCGTGCAAGTGTATGCCGACGTGCTCGGCGAACCGATCACCGTGCATCCGAGCAAGCAGGGCCCCGCGCTCGGCGCCGCGATCCTCGGCGCGCTCGCCGCCGGTGCATTTGCGTCGCCCGGCGAAGCGATTCGCGCGATGGCCACGCCGAAGCGTGGCGCTGCGCCCATTTTCAAACCGAGCCGCTCCCACCGCGCCGCCTACGCCGCGCTCTATCGCGAGTATCGCCGGCTCGCCGACTTCGTTTCCACCAAAGCCAATTCCTGAATCATGCCCGCAAAACGTCTCCCGAAAAATTCCGTCCAGCTCATCGCCAGCGGCGACCTGCGACTCTCTGCCAATCAAGTCTGCTGGCCTGCGCAGGCCGCGATGGAAAAATCGCTCGCC
Source organism: Chthoniobacterales bacterium (assembly GCA_038326125.1). GTDB lineage: Bacteria > Verrucomicrobiota > Verrucomicrobiia > Chthoniobacterales > Chthoniobacteraceae > SXWH01. Next base: position 9,343 of record JBBQJR010000087.1, on the reverse strand, counting down.
GCCGCGCTCAGCGCCGAGGGTTTCAAAGTCGAGCGCGCGCATCCGTTCGATGCAAAGCGAAAGCACGGCTTCATTGATTCGCAAAAGATGGGCCTCGAAGTTTTCCGCAACGTGGATGCCGATGCGCCGCTCATCGTCGCCGAGGCGGTGTGGCAATATTCGCATCACGTTCTCGCCGGGCTCACGACGCACCGCGGGCCGATTTTGACGGTCGCAAATTGGAGCGGCCAGTGGCCGGGGCTGGTCGGCATGTTGAATCTCAACGGCTCGCTCACGAAGGCCGGCGTGCGTTACTCGACGCTGTGGAGCGAAGATTTCACCGACGATTTTTTCCGCGCGAAACTGCGGCAGTGGCTGAAGACTGGGCGCATCACGCACGACACCTCGCACGCGCGTCCGCTGGAGAAAGTGAAAGTTCCCCTGCGCGCTGCGAAGCTCGGTGAAAAACTGGCGACGCAACTGCGGAGCGAGAAAGCGATCCTCGGAATTTTCGACGAAGGCTGCATGGGCATGTTCAACGCGATCATCCCCGATCACGCGCTGCACGCGTGCGGAGTTTTCAAGGAGCGCCTGAGCCAGTCCGCACTCTACGCCGAGACGATGCGCGTGCCCGATTCGGAGGCGGATGCCGTGCGCGCGTGGCTGGAGAAGCGCGGGATGAAATTCCACACCGGCCCCAAGCACGAGAGCGATCTCACGGATGCGCAGATTCGGTTGCAGTGCGAAATGTATGTCGCCGCCGTGCGCATCGCGGATGATTTCGGCTGCGACGCGATCGGCATCCAATACCAGCAAGGCCTGAAAGATCTGCTGCCCGCGAGCGATCTCGTCGAGGGCATGCTGAACAACTCCGACCGTCCGCTCGTGCGTTCGCGCGACGGGAAGCGAGTGCTCTACCGCGGCCAGCCGCTCACGCATTTCAACGAAGTGGACGAATGCGCGGGTCTCGACGGCCTGCTCACGCAGCGGGTGCATCGCGCGCTCGGTCAGCCGGTCGAGAACACGCTGCACGACGTGCGCTGGGGCGCGCAGACGCAAACCTCACACGGCCAGGAATACGTCTGGGTCTTCCTGATCAGCGGCGCTGCGCCGCCCGCGCATTTCATCGGCGGGTGGAAGGGCGCGGAAGGTTTTCGCCAGCCGGCGATGTATTTTCCGAATGGCGGCTCGACGCTGCGCGGCATCAGCAAGCCCGGCGAAATCGTGTGGTCGCGCATTTACGTCGAGGGCGAAGCGCTGCACATGGACATCGGCCGCGGCGGAGTCGTGGCGCTGCCGCGCGAGGAGACGGAACGCCGGTGGCAGGCGACCACGCCGCAATGGCCAATCATGCACGCGGTGACATACGGCGTGTCGCGCGATCAGTTCATGGCGAAGCATCAGGCGAATCACATCCAGGTGGCCTACGCGAACGACGCGAAGGCTGCAGACGAGTGCATGTTTGCGAAAGCCGCTTTCGCCCGCGCGCTCGGAATCCGCGTGAACGTGTGCGGCACGCTGCGCCGCGCGTGATTCATTTTTCGCTCCGAATCATCCGCCATGAAAATCTTCCCGCTTGCCGCAGTCGCATCCCTCGCCGCGCTCACCATTTTTTCCCCGAGCGCATCCCGCGCAGCCGGGCTCGAGCGGCTGAAATACAACAACCTTGGTCTCACCGTGGATCTCGGTGTCGGACTGTGGGCGTTTCCGCTGCCGATGGATTTTAACGACGACGGCAAATTCGATCTCGTTGTGTCGTGCCCGGACAAACCATTCAACGGCACGTACGTTTTTGAAAATCCCGGCACCGACATCGCGCGCGATGCGCTGCCGATTTTCAAGGCCGCGCGACGCATCAGCAAGGGCGCGCAGTTCGCGGAGATTTCCTTCGTGCATGGCCGACCGCGCGTGCTGACGCCGGCGATGGAGTTTCCCGATTTTCTAAATTCGGGCTTGGAGAAAGGCGCGAAGCTGCCGCTGCCGCAGAACGTTCACGCGAAGAAGGTGCGGGGAAATTTCTGGCGCTACGTGGACTTCGACGGGGACGGCAGGACGGACCTCGTCGTCGGCGCGGACGACTGGAACGACTACGGCTGGGACAATGCGTTCACGCCCGAGGGCAAGTGGGCCGCCGGGCCGCTGCGCGGTTTCGTGTATGTGCTCCGCAACGTCGGCACCGAGGATTCACCGACGTATGAAAAACCGGTGCAGCTTATGGCGGGCAGCCACCCGGCGGAGACATACGGCTGGCCATCGCCGTGCTTCGCGGATTTTCGTAGGACGGGGAAACTCGATCTGATCTGCGGCGAGTTCCGCGATGGCTTCACGTTTTTTGAAAACATCGGCACGCGCACGGAGCCGAAGTATGCGCCGGGCCGCGTGCTGAAAAAATCCGACGATGCGCCCCTCACGATGGACCTGGAAATGATCACGCCGGTCGCGTTCGACTGGAACAAGGATGGCCGGCCCGATTTGATCGTGGGCGATGAGGACGGGCGCGTGGCTTTCATCGAGAACACGGGGAAAATTTCCGCCGACGGCACGCCACAGTTTTTGCCGCCGCGCTATTTTCAGCAGGAGGTGGACGACGTGAAGTGCGGTGCGCTCGCGACGCCGGTCGGCGTGGATTGGGACGGCGACGGCGCGATGGACATCGTGAGCGGCAACAGCGCGGGCTACCTTTTGTTTTTCAAAAACCTGAGCGCGCCCGGTGTCGAAAAGCCAAAGTGGGCCGCGCCGAAATATCTCGAGGCCGACGGCAAGGTGATTCGTTTCATGGCCGGGCCGAACGGATCGATCCAAGGCCCGGCGGAATCGAAGTGGGGCTATACGACGGTGAGCGTGGCAGATTGGGATGGCGACGGGCTGCCGGATCTCATCGTGAATTCCATTTTGGGAAAAGTCGTGTGGTTCAAAAATATCGGCACGCGCACGGAGCCGAAGCTCGCCGCCGCGCAACCGATCGACGTCGAGTGGGACGGCGCGCAGCCCGCGCTCGCGTGGGGCTGGATGCGGCCCGAGGGCAAGGCGCTCCTCACGCAATGGCGCACGACGCCGTTCGCGGTGGACTGGAATCACGACGGACTCACCGATCTCGTGATGCTCGACCACGAGGGCTACCTCGCATTTTTCGAGCGCGCCCGCAGTTCCAATGGCGACGGCAAACTCGTACTGCTCCCGCCGCAGCGCGTCTTCTGCGATGAGAAAGGCGCGCCGCTGCACTTCAATACCGGCACCGGCGGCAAGAGCGGACGGCGCAAGTTTTGTCTCGTGGATTGGGACGGCGAGGGTGCGACGGACATCCTCATCAACAGCGCGAATGCGGAGCTCTGGCGGCAGACCGGGCAGCGAGACGGTAGGTGGATTTTTAAAAACATGGGCAACGTGGACACGCTCAATCTCGCGGGCCACGACACGAGCCCGACCACGGTGGACTGGAACGCCGACGGCATCCCGGACGTGCTCATCGGCGCAGAGGACGGCCACTTTTACTACCTGCGCAATTCGCGCAGCGTGAAGTGAGCGCGTGATTCAGCGCGCAGCACATCCCCCCATGAAGAACCAGCCGAACACCACCACGCCGGGCCGCGCGTGGCTCGTCGTCGCGCTGCTTTTCCCCGTCGCGCTGCTGAACTACCTCGATCGACAAGTCCTCGCGGCGATGAAGGATTCCGTGATGGACGGCATCGGCGACATCGCGACCGAGGCGCGGTGGGGGATGCTCGGCGCGGTTTTCAAATGGAGCTACGCGGTGCTGAGTCCCATCGGCGGCTTCATCGCGGACCGGCTGAGCAAGCGCTGGATGATCATCGCGAGCGTCGGCGTGTGGTCGGCGGTGACGTGGGCGACGGGGCACGTGCATAGCTACGAGCAGATGCTCTGGACGCGAGCATTCATGGGCATCAGCGAGGCGTTCTACATTCCGGCGGCGCTCGCGCTCATCGCGGATTATCACACGGGGCCGACGCGTTCGCGCGCGGTCGGCGTGCATCAGATGGGCATCTACGCAGGCATCGCGCTCGGCGGTTTCAGCGGCTACGTCGCGGAATCCAGCCACGGCTGGCGCGCGGTGTTCGACTGGTGCGGCGCGTTCGGCGTGCTCTACGCGGGCGTGCTTTTCTTCACGCTGCGCGATGTGCGGCGGGGAAAAATGGGCGCGCACGTGCAGCGCGGGATCGCGACACAGCCGCCGGTTCCGGGCGAGGCCGCCGGCGTCGCGCCACCCGCGATCTCGCCGCTGCCCGCGCTGCGCGAACTGCTCGCGAACCGCGCGTTCCTTTTGCTCGTGCTCTACTTCACGCTGCCCGCGCTCGCGGGCTGGGTGGTGAAGGATTGGATGCCGCCGATCCTGCGGAAAATGTTCAGCCTCGGGCAGGGCACCGCGGGAGTTTCCGCGACGCTCTACGTCACGATCGCGTCGTTCGCGGGCGCGCTCTTCGGCGGCGTGATCGCGGATGCGTGGATGCGCGCGACGGTGCGCGGCCGCATTTTCACGAGCGCGCTCGGCATGGCGCTGTGCATCCCGGCGCTCTTCGGCGTAGGCTACGCGCCGAGCCTCGCGGTGGCCATCGCGTGCCTCGTGTGCTTCGGGATCGGCTGGGGATTTTTCGATTGTAACAACATGCCCATCCTCTGCCAGATCGTGCGGCCCGAATTGCGCGCGACCGCGTACGGCATCATGAATCTCGTGAGCATCAGCGCGGGCGCATTCGCGACTTGGCGCGTCGGCGTGCTGCGCGACGCGGGCCAGTCGCCCGCGGTCATCTTCAGCATCTGCGCCGTCGCGGCCGCGGTGGCCGTGGTGCTCGTGCTGTTCATCACGCCGCGCGCTGCGCAGACGGAGATTTCTGCGAGCAGACAAAAATGACGGGGATTTTTTTGACCACGGATTTCACGGATGGGCACGGATGAAGAGGTTCCGCTGAAAACCATCCGTGCGATCCGTGTCATCCGTGTCATCCGTGATTGAATGCTCCGCCGTCGTTGTGCACAGCATTTCGGCGGGCGACTGCCACTCAATTTTCCCCCCTCATGAAACCAACCCGCCTCCTCATCCTCGCCATGTTCAGCTTGCTCTCTCGCGCGCCCGCGACCGAAACGCAGCCTGCGATTTTGCAATCCGAATTCATCTACGAGACCGCGCCATTTCCCTCGTGCCACGCCTCGACGATCGCGGAGACGCCGCGCGGGCTGGTCGTCGCGTGGTTTGGCGGCACGCGCGAGGGCGCGCCGGATGTCCGCATCTGGTCGTCGCGTTTTGCCGAGGGAAAATGGAGCGCGCCCGCGGAGGTCGCGACCGGCACGGGCGCGGATGGAAAGCAGGCCGCGTGTTTCAATCCCGTGCTCTTCCAGGCGAAGGACGGACCGCTGCTGCTTTTCTACAAAAGCGGCGGGCACCCGCAGGGCTGGGCGGCATTTTGGAAAACCTCCGCCGACAGCGGCGCGACGTGGTCCGCGGCGACGGCGCTGCCGGAGGGATTCGTCGGCCCGGTGAAAAACAAGCCGGTGCTGCTGTCGGACGGATCGCTGCTGTGCGGCTCGAGCATCGAGACGCGCGAGTCGCCGAGCAAATGGCGCGTGCAGTTCGAGCGCACGGCCGATCTCGGCGCGACGTGGACGAAGACGGATTTCCTGAACGACGGCCTCGCGATCTCCGCGATCCAGCCGAGCATTCTTTTTCTCGGCGGCGAAAAACTCCTCGCGATCGGGCGCACGCGGCAGTCGCGACTTTTCCAGATCACGTCGGACGATCTCGGAAAAACTTGGGGCGCGATGAAATTGATCGCGCTGCCGAATCCCAATTCCGGCACCGACGCCGTGACGCTGCGCGACGGGCGGCACCTGCTGATTTACAACCACACCGCGAAGGGCCGCACGCCGCTGAATCTCGCGCTCTCGCGCGACGGCACGAATTGGGAGGCCGCGCTGACTTTGGAAAATGAGCCGGGCGAGTACAGCTACCCCGCGATCATTCAGACGGCGGACGGACTCGTCCACGCCACCTACACGTGGAAGCGCCAGCGCGTGCGCCACGTCGTGATCGATCCGGCGAAATTGCAGACTCGGCCGATCGTGGACGGCGTGTGGCCTCAGCCGTAGCGGAAGTTCCGGGTGTGCCGACGACGCGGCGCGCGTGCTTCAATCCGATCCGGCGAGCCCGTGGAAACCTAATGCTGGTGCGGCCTCGCGACCCTCGCTACGAAAGCGGGCATGTCATTTCCCATCCGCTCTCCTCGCGATCTCGTTGGCGGCATCTTTGTCTTCGGCCGCATCCTCGACAAAATCCGCCTGCACGCGCAGGGCAAACTTCCCGAGGGTTACCACGTCGGCCCGATGGAGGGGAACCGCACCTTCGACGAGCGCGTGTGCCAACTCCTTGCCGTGGATTTCGACGCGCTCACCGCGCGCGTCCTGCAGGGCGGCACCGATGAGGAAGTCCTCGAGTGGTGCTTCCGAAATGGCTGCAAGCCTGACGCGGAGCACATCGAGATTTGGAATGGCTTCATGTTTAAGCGAGGCTGGCGCGACGCGGCCACGGCCGGCCTCGTGAAACAGCGCGAGGAAGCCGGCCTCGGCCAACGCGAAGATCTCGTGACTTTCTTTGATGTCATGGACGCGGAGGAAGGCCGGCAGCCGTAAGCGCGAGGTCCGTCGCGAATGCGCGATCACACGTCGCAAATCTTCACTCCCTGCGCGAGGGAGGCGACTTTGTCGCGCGTGGGGATGAATTCCTGGCCGACGTAGCCGGCGTAGCCGAGGTCGAGCAGCGCATGCATGATGCCGGGGTAGTTGATCTCCTGCGTGTCGTCGATCTCGTTGCGCCCGGGATTGCCGGCGGTGTGGACGTGCGCGATGAATTCCCGGTGCTGGCGCAGGCGGGCGATCACGTCGCCGTGCATGATCTGCACATGGTAGATGTCGAAGAGCAGCTTCACGCGCGGCGAGTCGATCTGGCGGATGACCTCGATGGTGCGCTCGATGGAGTCGCAGAAATAATCCGGGTGGCCCTTCATGGTGACGGGTACGCGGGAGTTCAGCATCTCGATGCAGAGCGTCACTTTTTTCTCCTCGGCCAAAGGGACGATCACTTTCAAGCCCTCAACCATGTTTTTGATGCCCTCGTCGTCGCTCAGTCCGCGGCGGAATCCGCTGAACGTAATCACGCGCTCGACGCCCGCGTCCGCGCATTGCGCGATGCGTTCGCGGAGTTTCGCATGGCACTCGTCCCACTCCTCGCGATGCGCGAAGCCCTTCGCAAAACCGTGGCTGCCCGCGATGGCGCACGTCATGCCGAGTTCCTTCAGCAGCGGCCAGTGTTTTGGATCGCACAGCTCGACGGATTTCAAGCCCATCGCCGCCGCGTGGCGCGCGAGTTCCTCGACGGGCATCGGATTAAAACACCACGGCACGACGGACTGTTTGATGCGGCCGTGCGCGATGCGAAAGGGCGCGTCTTCGGCGAAGGCGGAGGACAGTCCGGCGGTGGCGAGCGTGGCGAGGGCGGAACGGCGGTTCATGCGCGAGGAATGACGCATCGTGTGCGAAGACGGAAGCGGTAAGTGCGTGTCTTCGACACGGGCGTGGCGCAGCGCTCCAGAGCCGGTCGTCATTGCGGCGATTCCGCAATTTCGCTCGCATCCGGTGCTGCAGATTAGACAAAACGCACGCCATGCGTTTCCTCCTCCCGCTTCTCGCTCTCGTCTTCGTCGCGCACGCTGCACCCGCTGCGGAAAGACCGAACATCATCATTTTTCTGATCGACGATCTCGGCGCGACGGATCTCGGCTGCACGGGATCGAAATTTTACGAAACACCGAACATCGATCGTCTCGCGCAGGACGGCTGCCGTTTCACGAATACCTACTCGGCCTGCACGGTGTGCTCGCCCACGCGCGCGGGGATCATCACGGGAAAATATCCCGCGCGGCTGCACCTCACCGATTGGATCGCGGGGCACAACCGGCCCTTTGCGAAGCTCGCGATTCCCGATTGGACGAAGGAACTGCCGCAGACGGAAAAGACGATCGCGCAGTATCTCGGCGGCGCGGGCTATCGCACTTGCGCGATTGGAAAATGGCACCTCTCGCCCGGCGGTCCGGCGGCGCACGGTTTCGATGTCGCCATCGCGGACAATCATCTCGGCCAGCCGAAGTCGTATCTTTCGCCCTACCAAAACCCGAACCTCGCGGACGGGCCGCCCGGCGAATCGCTCACGCACCGGCTCACCGAGGAGGCCGTGAAATTCATCGAGGCGAAAAGCGAGAAGCCGTTTTTCCTCTACCTCGCGCACTACGCCGTGCATACGCCGCTCGGCGGATTGCCCGAGGTCGTCGCGAAATACGAGGAGAAGGCGAAGATCACCACGCCGCAGGGCAAGGCGAAATACGCCGCAATGATCGAGGGCGTGGACGACAGCGTGGGCCGCATCCGCGCGCGTCTCGCCGAACTGAAGCTGAGCGACAACACGCTCCTCATTTTCACGAGCGACAACGGCGGCCTGCTGCTCGGCGATGTGACGCAAAATTTCGGTTTGCGCGCGGGCAAAGGCAGCGCCTACGAGGGCGGCGTGCGCGTCGCGGGCATCACATACTGGCCCGGCGTGAGCCGTCCCGCGACCGAAAATGCGACGCCGGTCATCACGATGGATTGGTTCGCCACCGCGCTCGACGCTGCGGGCGTGAAGCTCCCGAGCATGGGCATCGGCGTGCGGCCCGACGGCATCTCGGTGCGCGCGCTGTTGCGCGGGGAGAAGGTCGCGCCGCGTCCGCTTTTCTGGCACTACCCGCACTATCATCCCGGCGGTGCGACGCCGCATTCCGCGGTCCGCGACGGCGATTTGCGGCTCGTGCATTTCTACGAGGACGGTCGCGACGAACTCTACGACCTCGCTGCCGATCCCGCAGAAACGCGCGATCTCGCGGCGAGCGAAAAAGAAAAATCCGCCGCCCTCCGCAAAAAGCTCGACGCGTGGCTGAAGGAAACCGGCGCGCAATTTCCCACGCCAAATCCGAATCACGATCCGGCCAAGGACGCGGAAAAGCGCGGCGCGAAAAAACCGTAACCGCCGACGGGAGGGGGCGGGCGGCTCGCTTTGCTACGCAATCCGCGAGGTGAGCCCGCCATCAATCGTCACGGTGTCGCCGGTGATGTAGTCGTTTTTCGCGAGCATCACGATCACGTCGGCGACCTGCTTCGACGTGCCTTCGCGGCGGAGCGGGATGCGCTGTTCGAGGTTCAGCTTTTTCTGCTCCTCGCTCATGTGCTCGTGGAATTTCGTGCGGATGACACCCGGTGCGACGCAGTTCACGCGGATGTTGTCGTGCGCGAGTTCGCGGGCGAGCGCGCGCGTGAGTTGCGGCAGGGC
>JBBQJR010000086.1:0-10190 GCA_038326125.1 Chthoniobacterales bacterium | reverse complement strand
TCGAGCGCGTGAACAGCTACGGCATCCACGCCATCCGCGTGCATTACGCGAACGGCTGGTTCGGAAAATTCGGCAACACCTCGCCCGGTGAAGACAGCCAGCTCCTCGGCAAAATCCGGCTCGAGGCTGCGACCGGCGAAGACGCGAGCCCGCTCGTAGAAATCCCGAAGCCCGACGGCATGATGGAGCGCTCGCTGCAATTTGTGAAATGGCTCGCAAAGGAAAATCCGCAGGGCCGTTGGGATTATTTTCTCGCTGCTGATGGAAAATCGCTGCGCTGGGATCGCGTGATCATCTCAGGCAGCTCGCACGGTTCCACGACGGCGGCGCGTTTTGCGAAAGCGGTGAAAGTGGATCGCGTCGTGATGTTTTGCGGCCCGCGCGATCAGCTCGAGTCGTGGCAGGCGCTGCCCTCCGCGACACCGCCGAACCGCTGGTTTGGCTTCAGTCATGTGCTCGATGGCGGCTGGAGCGGCGGGCACTATTGCCGCTCGTGGGAGATGATCGGGCTGCAGCAGTTTGGCCCGATCGTGGCGGTGGACAAATCTGCGCCGCCGTACGGAAACACGCGACGCCTCACGACGGATGCGGACGTGAAAGGCGACGACAAGCGCGCGCACAGTTCCGTGACGCCGGGCGGCGCGGCGGTGAAGGACGCGGGCGGGAAATTCATCCACGAGGACGTGTGGCGTTACCTTTTCAATCAGCCCGTGGAGAAAGTCGGCCAGCCCGTGCCGCATGATCCCGGCTGCGCGATGGATCTCAGCGGCACGGCGAAGAAGCCGAAGAAGTAGGCGCGCGGATGAGCCCAGGCCGGCTCATCCCAAGCGAATCGCGAATCGGCGGCCCATCGGCCTGCGGAAAGCCGGAAGATGCGCCGCCAGTCGTTTTTTCCCCACGCGGCCGACACACCGCGTGCGAATGCAGGCCGACAAAATCTCGTTAAGTTCCACTTCAAAAGTCCCCTCGAATATGCCCGCCAAAAAAGTCACCGTTCACGCCAAGGCCAAAACCGCCCTGCCCGATTCAGCGAATCGGCCGAAGACCAGGGTCGCTGGTTCCACCAAGAAAAACACGCGGATGCAGCCGGCGTTGACCGGCCAGCAGGCCAAAGCCGCAGCGTCTGTCGTGAAGAAGAAAAAGGCGCGGAGCTAGACGGAGACGGCATTGACACGAGCCGTGGAAAATCGCGATTCATCCGCGCGCTCAACGGTCGCTTGCGGCGTGCGCATCGCCCTCGCGGTGCTCGGCCTGCTCATCGCGCTTTGGCTCATCGTCCAGCTCCGCTCATTCATCGCGCTCCTGCTGATCGCGACAGTGCTGGCCACCGGCATTTTTCCTTTGGTCGAGTGGCTGCATGCGCGCCGATTTCCACCCAAGGACTGGCAACTGCCGCGCTGGCTCGCGATCCTTGCGGTGCTGCTGACCATCGTCTTCGTGGCGGCAGGACTGTTCTATTTTCTCGGCTCAGTTTTGTGGAGTGAAGGCACGCAAGTCTGGAGCGAACTGCCAGCCTACACTGCGGGCCTCCGCGGATGGCTGGATCGTCTCCGCCACCAATTCCCGCAAATCCCTTCTCACGAAAACCTCGTTGCCACGGCTCAGGAACAGCTCGGGCAGATCGGGCAATATCTTTGGCAGACCACCACGGCGGTGTTGGGCGTGGTCGGCGGCATCGGCTCTGCCCTCACGGTTCTCGTGCTCGCGTTTTACATGCTGCTTGAACGCGGAAAACTGCGGTCGACTTTTGCCTCCTTCATCCCGCCGGCGCATCGGGAGCGAGTCGTGCGGACCACCGGGGAAGCACTGTTCACGATGGGCGGCTGGCTGCGCGGTCAGACGATGCTCGTCGCCGCCATGACCACGCTCATCACCGCCGCCATGGCCGCCCTGGGTCTGCCTCATCCATTGCTGCTGGGGCTCGTGGGCGGCCTCGGCGAACTGATTCCCATGGTCGGCCCGATCGCCGCCGGCTTCGTCGCGGTGCCGCTGGCCTTTGCCTTCATGCCGCTCTGGGTCGGCATCGTGACGTCCGTCTTTTTCCTCCTGCTCTCGATTCTGGAAGGCAATGTCATCGTGCCGAAAGTGATGGAGAAAAACGTCGATCTCTCGCCCTTCACGACGGTGGTGGCGGTCCTTGCCGGAGCCTCGCTCGCGGGCGTGATCGGCGCCCTGCTCGCCCTTCCCCTCGCCGCCGCGCTGCGCATCTATGTGAAGCGACTGGTCGTGCCCGCGATTCAAAAGCAATAGCTTGCAAGCACTTCTCTTCGACCGCGGGACCGTCCTGCGGCGCACCGTCCACATCGGCGTGCTGGCTGGCGATACTGAGCCCGGCGGCTTCTTCAGCATCGGGCGCAAAAATGAACCTCGGCTTCCATAAATCTCTCCGAAATCCAACTGTTCGGTATTCGCCCAGCCAGCATTCCGGCAACGAGCGATTGATCGGTATGCTCTACACAATCGCCGTCGTTCTTCTCGTCCTCTGGCTGGTTGGCTGGCTCGGCTTCCACCTGCTCGGCGGCCTCATCCACATCCTCATCGTCCTGGCGGTCATCTCCTTCCTCGCCGCGATCTTCAAAAAAGCCCCGTAGTCAAGCCGAGGTTCGATTGCTCCGGCGCAGCGTCGCGACCTGTTCGCGCACTCCTCCGGCAGTGCCGTGTCCGTTTGCACCGGCGCGGAAGGGATTTTTTCGATGCCGGACTGCAACGTCATCGCGGGGTGGAGTTGCGGAAAATTTTTCCCAGCATGACGGAGATGCGGCGGAAAATCCGAGGTGTTGACAGGGCGCGCGGCACCCACGGATGTTTCGACGAGTATGCACCTTCCGACACCCGAATTCCCCCTCCGCGCCGCGCGCATTTTTCTGGCCGGAATTGCCATCGCCTCACTGCACCCGGAGAAGGCGCACGCCTGGGGACCGATGCATTCCTCGATCACCGAGGCGGCGTTTGATGTGCTGCCGGCTTGGGAGCGGGAAATTTTGTCCGCGCAGCGAACGCGGCTGATCGAGTTTGACTGCATGATCCCCGATTACGCGCGCGCCGCGAGCAACCGCGCCACGCTCGGAAAATACGCGGTGCTGCCGAGCGGCGACCCTTTCACGCACGAGCCGCATGGCCATCGGCACAACTACGAACAGATGCTTCATTTTGTGACACAGGCGTCCGAGCAGCTCCGCGCGGGAAATGCCGACGAGGCCTCGCGCTACGCGGGCTGCCTGCTGCATTTCCTCGAGGACTGCGGGAGCCCCGCGCACTCGATCCCGGGCGACAACCAGCACGGGCTGATAAAGGATCTCATCGCGGTGCCCGAGGCATTCCGCGACCGGCCGCTGCACGGCCTGATCGAGGACGGACAGCTCAAGCTCGACCTCGCGGGCTACAAGCCGCGACTGCTCGGCACGACGCCGGAGGAGGCGACGTTCCACCTCGTCGAGCGGCTGCACTTCGCCGTGCGCAATGCGCGCTCGCAGGTGATCCCAATTTTGCAAGGCGTCTTCGCGCAGGATCAGCCCGCGATGGATGCCGGGCGGCGCGCCGCCGCGACGGTGGACGCGCAGATTTCTGCGGACGCATTGCACACCATTTTGTGCATCGGCAAAAACCGTTTCGACGACGCGGAGAAGGCGCATTTGGAAACGGTGGACATGGTGCCGCTCACGCCGCTCGAAGTGATCGCGCAGGCGTATTTTCCGCAGAACGCATTTTTCTCGAACCCATTTTTTGGCTACCCGACGCCGAACGGAATTTTGCGCGACGGCATGGAAAAAATTCCGCTCGTCCTGAACATGATGGAGAACGGCGCAGTGGTCGCGCGTACTTTTCCGCGCGGCCTCGGTCTCGGCACGCACAGCCGCGTGAGCTACGCGCTGCCGGCGAAAACGTTCGACCGCTTCGAGTGCCGCGTCGGCCTCCACGCAACGCTCGGTGCAGAGGGCAGCGTGGCGTTCAAAATTTATGCGGACGGCGAGGCGGTCTTCGACAGTGGCATCATGACGGGTGCCGATGCCTCGCGGAAAATCACGCTGCCGATCTGGCGCGTGCGCGAGCTGTCGTTCGAGGTCGAGGCGCGGGGAAAATCCGCGCCGGGGAAAAATTACGCGGTGATCGCGGAGCCGCTGCTTTTCAAAGCGAAGGCACCGCCGAAGCTGGACATCCCGGCGGTGCAGTGACGTGCGGGATTTTCCGTACGCGGCCAAAACACTGCGGAGCGTGTGCTAATATTTTAGCAGCAATCCGCCGCACCGCCGCGCGACCAATTTCCAAGCCAGTGATCGGGCCGGATTTTCTCCCGCAAAAAAGATCGCGCGTTTGGCACAATTTCTCGCTCTGAAAAGGGTGCCGTTTACCTCGTAAATTCCGCCATTTTGCTCTTGTCCCGATCTGGGGTGACGCCTATCACCGCCCACCTATGGCTACCAAACCCAAAAAACCCGCCGCGAAAACCACCCGCAAACCCAACGCCGCTTTCATGAAGCCCGTCCAGCCGGACGCGGTCCTCGCGGAAGTGGTCGGATCGAAACCCCTCCCGCGCACCGAGCTGACCAAAAAGCTCTGGGTGTATATCAAGAAAAACAACCTGCAGGACAAGAAGGTCCGGACCCAGATCAATGCGGACGACGCGCTGAAGGCCGTGTTCGGTGGCAAAGCAAAGGTCTCGATGTTTGAGATGACGAAGCTCGTCTCAAATCACGTCAAAGCCTAGTCCGTCGCGATTTCGCGCGGAGTTGGCCGGGCGGGCTTGACGTGTCCGGCGGTCTGGCAGCCAGACTCTCGGACGAAGCCACGAGCCGGCAAAATCTGAACGTCTCGCGCGCAATTGCGGGACTTCGACGCCGCAGTGGCTGCAACCTCTTCACTGTTCCCTCCAGACGGTAGCGAGTTCATCGGCAAGCCCGATGAATTTCGCGCCGCACTGGCGGTCGTTTCCTGCTGTTTGCATCCCGCAATAAGTGCTGCCGAACTCGGCCGAAAGAACCAGGCAAGGCGCGCCAGCGGCGCGACAAACAAGTCGGGCCACGACGTTGTCGCAGTAAAGCGCATCCTCGCTCGCATCCGAGCGGGACGCGAGTTTGGCGTTTGCTGAGAGTGCGATCGCTAATCTCGGGAATCTTTCCTTCGCTTCAGTTCAGTAGGTTCGGACACTGGCACCACGAACATTGGCACCGGTGTCCCGCCGCGTGGCAATCCCATCCAACCGCCACATGATTGCGGCAATCTGGAACATGCCGCGAGTGGTTCCGCCTTGGCATTTAGAGACAAATGAGCCCCGGTGAAGTTGCCGCGGCAATGGCTTTCTCTTGGCCAATGGGCAATGCCCGCAACTCTGCCCTGGGAGATATCCTAAGCAGTTCTGCCCGGCCTTAACTTTGCCCAAACTCGAAATATGACCCGCGCGGTTTTGAACTGGGCAGGCTATGTCAAAATTACGGCGTTCGTTTCGTCAAAGACGGCGGTTTGATGAATCAACTCTTACGGTCAGGGGATAATGCGTTGGAAAAACCAAAAAAGACCCGCCACGGTCACGCCCAATGCCCCCGCCGTCGCAATGCGAGTCGAAACAATCTGGCTGGACCGCCGGATCAATTCGAGCAGCGGCGCGACCGCGACCACGATGCAGGCCTGTCCGATCTCCACTCCGACATTGAACGCAAACAGCGACCAGCCCAGCGCGGCGCGCGGAAGCACCATTTCTTGCAACACGCTTGCGAAACCGAACCCGTGGATGAGTCCGAAGACAAATGCCAGCGTGAGGCGCGGATCCTTGCGCGCTGCATGCGGAAAGGACAGCAACCCGACACCGACAATAGTGAGAGCAATGGCCGGCTCAATCATGGCACGGGGAAGGACCACCACGCGAAAGGTGGCCAAGCCGAGCGTAATACTGTGCGCGATCGTAAAAGCGGTGACGATCTTGAGTAACTGGCGCGGCGAGCCGCCGAGCAGCAGGAGACCTATGACAAAGAGGATGTGGTCCGGGCCAATGAAGATGTGATGAATACCCGCCGCAGCGAATTGCCGGAGAACGGCACCGATTCCCTGGCTTGATCCCGTCTGAAAGGTTACTTCCCGGTTTGGCTCCTGAAGGATCTCTTGTCTTTCCAGCTTCCCATTTTCAAAGATGTTCAGGTAAGTGCGGTGACGCGGATCGTATGGGAACAAGTCGCACCGCACGGCGAGCATCTTGGGGGCCGCCGACCACGGGCATTGAAATTCCAAACGCAGATCCCGTTTGTCCGGCACAGGAGTTACCTTGCGAAGGCTCATTGATAGCGGAACGCCGTCGGCTTTCAGCACCATGCGGGGGCATAGCTTTTCCGCCATGTCCGGCGCATAGGCCTCAGCTGTGTCGGCACGGAGCAGCATCTCAGGCTCGACCGTCGGCAAGTCATGGGCGAGATCGGTGGTTGATGCCGTAAGGGTCGCGATCACGCCGTCGCCATTGATCCGAAGCTCAAGGAAGCTCGTCGGCTCCTCATGGGCCACAGCGTTCGGCAGGGCAAACCGCGCAGCGAATGAAATGAAGATCAGCGCAACCAGTCGAACCGGATTGCGCGGCCACAAGGTCACGGTGAACCTTCCACCGTAACGGCGCGCGCTTCAGCGTTCGCGGGCGCACTCCCCAGTCGGGCGAGCGTGGCGACTGCGATCGGAGCCTGCAAGATGCTGAAACGCGGGCTGAGGCTCAATGCCGACTGCAGGTGATTCTGCGCGGAAACCCGATCGCCGAACTTGGCCGCAATCATACCCGCATGGTACTGGATCTCGGCATCTTGCGTCTTCTGGCTGAGAGCGCGTTTAATGGCCTCAATCGCGTGCGGCGCATCGCCATTCTTATAGTAGGCCCAGGCCAAGGTATCCGCCTCGTTCACATTTTTGGTCAGCTTCCGCGCTTCGGCCATCCGCAAGGCTTCAATGAGGTTAATATCGTGGTCCGCGTAAAATTTGGCCATCGCCATGTGGCTGTGACCCACGCGCGTAAACTGCGCCTTTTCCAGCGCCTCGACCCGGGCGTAATAAGCCTGTGCCGCTTCGGGCTTCCCCGTCGCGGCACAGAGATCCCCCAAAGATGCGAGCGCCTCATGGTTCGGCGCCAGCGTCACAATATCGGTCCAATACTTTTCAGCGGCAGGAAAGTCCTCGCGCGCCGCGGCGATGCGGCCGGCGGCCAATAAAACATGGACGTTTTTGGACCCGGATTTCAGCGGAGGCTCAAGGATTTGCCCGGCTGAAATATAGGCACCCTGTTTGAAGAGCATCATCGCAAGCTTCGCCCGGCACCAGGCAGAGTTTTCGGCAAAGGGAGCACCGGCCTTGATCGCTTTCTCCATCAGCCAAATCGCTTTTTTTGTGTCGCCCGTCAAGTCAAGCAGGTGCGCGCCGCGGCTCCACGAGGAAAGGTCCGGCTTCCGATCCATCATCTCTTGATAATGCTTGTACGCCAAGTCGTAATCGCCCAGTTCCACATCCGCATCGCCGAGAATCCCGTTGGCTGCGGCGTTCCCCGCATCGATCGCGAGCGCACGATTGGCCCACTCGCGGCTCTCCGCAAAAAGGTGCCGCCCGCCCGACACCCACGCCAGGCCAATCATCGCATCCGCGCTGCGGGGCTGCAGGCGCAGTGCAAATTGATACGCTGCTGCCGCGTGGTCGTAGAGAGTTTCATCCGAGGTATCGCGGAGCAATTGCGCCAGCGCATCCCCGAGATCGACCCAGACCACGGCGTCCTGTTCCTTGGCCCGCACTTTCGCCAGCGCGGCCCCGACGACACGAGAGGCCGCGGATTTTTCCCCGGGAGTAGGCATCCCTGCGAGGACTTGTGTGGCGGTGAGCGGGACGGGGGGGGCGGCAGCGTGCGGTGAAGACTTCCGGAGGACGAGGGCAGCGGCGAACGCCACGCAGACGCACGCTGCAATCACCGCGACTTTCCATAGAAGGCGGCGGCGAATGGGGGGATTATCGGGTGGTGAAATCATATGTCTTCAAGAGAAAGGCACCGGCGCACTTTTTGCAAAATGCGCCGGTGCCGGGAACTTTGGCGGACTAGGTTAGAACCCGACGTTCGGGCCCGAATCCTTACTATTGCGGGTGCCCGCATTCGGCGTCGCCGCGTAAGGGAATGTGAGGTTATAGGTCGTGTCGTTCGCCGGGACATTGTCTCCGACCAAGGTGATGGTGGTAAAGGAGGGGCCGCTGGCCAGCGCGGTGAGCGCAATATCCACCACATCGTCGCCAAAGCGCCGCCCATTTGGCCAGCCCGAGGGAATCTGCGCGCCAGCGCCATTCGCCACCGTATCGCCGCCGAGGAAACTCAGCCGGTTAAATCCCGTTTCACCAGACGTGCGCACCGCCCCTGTGGTGGTATTCACGCGGATGACATCCGGGATGAAAATCGCCTGCAAATCAGTGCGGTTCTTGGTTTGGAAATTCGTCCCAAACGTGGCGTTAATCAGCACCGCGAGCTCGGGATTGAGCGCGTAGCCGGCGAAGTGAGTCGCGTCGTCCACGGGCGAGGTCCGGTTGTAGTTGTCCTTGTCCACGAGCGCCACGAGCGCTTCGTTGAAGAGCGGATTTCCCATCCGGTTGACCTGCACGTACGGGCCGGACGACTCATCGGCACCGTCATTCCGGCGCAGCGTGTATTGCGGACGGCTGACCGACGCAAAGACGCCGACCCCCGTGCTCGCGGGCTGGAGCGCCCCAGTGTACGCCACGCTCGGCAGCGCGGCGAGAGGAATGACGATTCCAAAATGATTGACGTTGTATCCTTTGAAACCATCTACGCCTCCGCCAGCCTGGCCACTGCTGGTACCAAGAATCCGCGCGTCGAGGAGATCGAAGATTCCGGGGATGTCGGCGAAGAAACTATCATCGCGCGGGCCCGCAAAGAGCGTGTACGTGAGACCGGCGGAGGCGACATCAATGGTCGTCTGATAGGTGTAACGGTCGAGCGCGTTGCGGTTCGCTGCGCCGGAGACGGCGCGGCCATTGGCGTCGTTGTAAAACGGCGTGGTGTTCTTTCCCAAATTCGGCGGCGCGACGGGCAACAGGACCGGCGTGAGATAAGTCAAAGCCCCGCTAAAATTGACCGCGCGGGCGACACTGTAGCCTTGCACAAAATTATGGTGCGCGTCGCTGACGTTCTGAATCGAGCCGACATCCGGTGCGCCAGCCACATCCGCTCCGCGGCCATAGCGCAGCGCCGTCCCGACATTTTTATAAAAGCCAGCGCCGGGCTCGACCGGCGTAAACTGGAAATCGTAACGCTGAAGCGGCGCGCCCGTCACCGGGTCCGCAATGTAAATGCTGTAAACCGCGTCGGCGGAAAAAGCGTCATACATCGCGCCGTCACCCGGTTCCATGAAGGGATGCACATTCACCTCGACGACGAGCACCTTCTCACCGCTCGGGCGGGTGCGCACAAAGGCATACACGTCCGTGAGGTTCGCCTGCGGATCGAGCTTGATGAGCGGCGCGTCGCTGTGGCTCGAAGCCCGTGCCGCGGGGGTGGGGGCGACCCAGATAGCGGCTGCGAGCGCGGCAGCCGCGAGGGACTGGACCGCTTTCTTGGCGGATGAGCGCCGGTCGGTGGGGAGGATGGTTCGGATGGGTGCTTTCATTGGTGGTTGGTTGGTTGGAGTTTGCGTTAGGCATAGTTCGCACCTCAGCGTTGGCTGGATGCCGCCTTCTTGTGGAAAATGAAAATCATTTTCACCGGACGCAGCAAATCGCCGCAGCAAGGATCTCCGCGAGATCATCGAGCATCCGCAGTCGCGCCGTCGCGCCGAGGCCGATGGGAACTGGCTGCTTGCGCTTTCACCGAATGGCACGCGCGTGACCACGGTCACAAATCGTGGGTCGCAAATGTGTCGTGCCTCTGAAAAAAAGCCGCCCGCGTGTTCCCCATGCTGATCCGCGCGGGACGGGCACCGATTTTTATACGTCAGAAAACCTTCTGCCGTGGACAGGAAGCCATGTGCCGTCATGGGAAACTCATGTGCCGTCATGGGCGGAAAGTGTGCCGTCATGGGCGGAAAGTCTTCCGTCGCGGGGGAAATTTTTCCTGAGATGAGGAAATGTTTTTCATAACAAGAAAGCCTCGCGGCCATGACAGGAAATGTTTTTCTGAAGTGGGGAAAACATTTCCCGTCGTATCGGAAATATTACGTGAGATCGGGATTTTGTTGCCG
>JBBQJR010000085.1:0-10212 GCA_038326125.1 Chthoniobacterales bacterium | reverse complement strand
GGAGCCGCTGCGAGAGTTCGGAATCGAGCGTGGAAAGGAGCGAGGTCTGCGTGGGCGTGGCGGCGGGGACGCTCGCGGGAGCGACGGATTTTGCAATGAGCTGCTCGACGATGGATTTCGCGCCGCCGGTCGCGGTCGCGGCGATCGCGGGCGATGCGGGCTTTCCGAGCAGGCGCGCGATGAGGTCGCTGGCGGATTCCTGCGCGGTTTCGGCGGGTGCTTCGGCGGGCGCAGCCGCGGAGGATGATGCCGCGATTTTTCCGCCGAGAAAATCGCGCACCTCCGCGGCGGCGGAATCGGCGGTCGCGGGATCGGCGAGGCGCTGGCGCAGCGCGACGAGCCGCACGAGCGAGGGGATTTTTTGCAGCAGACGGTCGGGATGAAAATCATCGAGGTGCTCGAAGCGCAGCTCGATCTCACCCGCGCCGTCGGCGAGTCGCAATACAGCGCGGAAGCCCGCGCAGACGGCATCGAAATTATCCACGTCCACGAAGGCCGCGCGGACGGCATCGTTCCCGCCGGTGCCGAGGAAATCGCCGAGCACGACGAGGCGCAGCGGCGTGTCTTCGTCCACGGGTTCGTGCGCGGCGGATTTTTTGAACGAGAGATCGAAGCTGATGTGGCCGGTTGAGATCGGGTCGGGCATGGCGGAGGATTCGCGGGGTGAAAATCGCGAGCGTGCGAAGGGCGGAAGTCTCTGCCGGGGCCGTGCGGATTCAATTCGCAAATTTTGCAGGGCGTGCGGGACGCGGCTCATGCTGTCGTTCACAAAATGCGATCGAAGTGAGGGCGGCGTGCCTCGGGTAGCGCGGGCGTCCTCGCCTGCCGTGCCGAGCGTCCCGCTCGGTCCACCGGACAACAACAGACGCCCCTTCCGAAATCACGCACTCAGACATCCGATGTCCGACGCAGGATGCGTCGGACGGCAGGCGGGGACGCCCGCGCTACCCGAGAGACGCGACGCGCAAATTCTGGAGGGCATTCGCTCCGCGCCATCCTGCCACCTCCGTCCATCCTTCCGCGCGAGGTTGGGAAAACCCCGCCTACATTACGAGACACGCGGCGCGGGCGGAAGGGATGCGGTGATGCGCGCGGCCGATGGCGACGATGGGCGAAAGCTCGGGATGCGCGATGCCGAGCATGCGCGCGAGTTCGCTCTCGAAGTGCAGCAGCGCGCGCGCTTCGGCGGGATTTTGATCGAGGAAATCGAACGCACGGCGGAGGAGATCGTGCAGTTCCGGTGCGGGGTGCTCGGGCTCGGTGGTCAGCTCGATGAGCTCGACGAAGTACGAGGCCATCGCGACGCGGCGATGGTCGGTGCGCAGCCCGGCGCGTGCGTCGCGCAGGTCGGCCTCGCACAGCGTGTGCAGCTCGCTTTTCGCGCTGCGCGCGAGGGTGATTTCACAGTCAAAAAAAAGATCGAGGACGCCGGCGAAGCGGTTCTTGGGACGCAGCGCGCCTTTCACGATGGTCTTCAGCCGTCCGCAGTCGCGCGTGAACCACGAGACGATGAGGCTGGTCTCGCTGAAGCGCGTTTTCCTCAGCAAAATGGCATCGGTGGTCTGCACGCCGGGAGGGATGCCGCAGAGTCCGTGCGGGAGAAAGCAGAGAGTGGAGCGGCTGGCGGACGATGACGGATGACGAATGCCGCGGGACGAAGATGCGGGACATTTTTTGCTCCGCGAAAATAGTCCAAAATTTTCCTCAATAAACCGGCAGAGTTGGGTTATCCGTGGAGAACATTATGTTCCTCTCCAAAGCCAAAAAGAAATCCGCATGGGTCCAGAGCGCTCTCGAGCGTTTCGAGCGCCCGCTCCTCCAGTACGCCCTCAGCATCCTTCAGGATCTCGACCGCGCCCGCGACACGGTGCAGGAGACCTTCATGCGCCTGCACACGCAGGATCAGGCCGCCATCGAGGGGCATCTTTCGCAGTGGCTTTTCACCGTGTGCCGGAACTGTGCGCTGAAATCGCTGAAGAAGGAGGACCGCTACATTTACGTGGATCAGGAGGAGTTTGAGCACCGGAAAGTTGAGAACGTAAGCCCGCTGCAGGAGATGGCGCGGCGCGAGACTGTCGAGCGGCTCATGGAGCATGTGATGGCGCTGCCGAAAAACCAGCAGGAGGTCGTCCGCCTTCGCTTTCACGGCAGCCATTCGTATCAGGAGATCAGCCAAATCACGGGACTGAGCGTCGGGAATGTGGGCTTCATTTTGAACGCCGCCATGCGCAATTTGCGCGGGAAAATGGAGCGCGACGACAAGGACGAAAAGATCATTTACCTGGCCAAACGGGCCGCATCCTAAAACACCGCAATGAGAGGGAGACTGACACCACAAGACCTGACCGATTACGCGCTCAACGAACTCCCCCCGGATGAGCGCCTCTACGTCGAAAGCATGCTCGGAGTTTCCGAGGAATGCCGCCACGACATCGTCCAGATGCTCGAACTCGGCGAGATGCTGAAGGATGGCATTGGAAACATTGAATCCGATGAACTCACGCTAAACGCCGAGCAGCGCGCCAAGGTGCTCGACGTGCCGGCGTGGCACTGGCGCGGATTTTTGCAGAAAGCCGCCGCCATCGCACTGCTCTCCGTGGGCACGGCATTCATCGCGACGCGCCCCGGATTTCGGGATAATGGCGGGAGCGCCGCGGACACGCTCGCATCTGCCGGGCAGGCGGTGCAGGGCATGGTCGCCGAAGTTCAGGAAAAAGGGTTTGCCCGCAGCGTGGAGGAATTCCGCACGCGGCTCGAACAGCTTTCCGCGCCTGCGCCGGACACCGCGACCGAGTGGCAGTTCGCCGCGCAGCCAGCCGTCTGCACGCCGCCCGTGTGGGTGGACCCGCTGCCGGAAATCGCTGAAATGTAAGCCGCGCGACTCCCCGAAATTTTCGGCTCACAGACTTTGACTCCGTTCGACGTTCCTCTCCGAACGGCGTTTTCTTTGCCACAAGACGACTTATCCAACCGACATGACCACGACAGAAAATCCACCGAGCCCGCAACCCGACGACAAGGCCGCCGCCGCGCTGCTCGTGGATGCCTACCAGAAAATCACGCGCGAGATGGCGAAGTTCATCGTCGGGCAAAAGGACGTGATCGAGCAACTCCTCATCGCCGTGCTCGCGGGCGGACACTGCCTGCTCGAAGGCGTGCCCGGCCTCGCAAAGACCGCGATGGTGCGCACGCTCTCGCAGGCGCTGAACATGGGCTTCCGCCGCATCCAGTTCACGCCCGACCTCATGCCGTCGGACATCACCGGCACCGACATCATTCAGGAAACCACGACAGGGCATCGCCAGTTCATTTTTCAAAAGGGCCCCATCTTCACGCAGATGCTCCTCGCCGATGAAATCAACCGCACGCCCCCGAAAACGCAGGCCGCGCTGCTCGAGGCGATGCAGGAAAAGCACGTCACGGTCGGCGGCAAGACCTTCGAACTGGATCAGCCGTTCTTCGTCCTCGCGACGCAAAATCCGATCGAGCAGGAAGGCACCTACCCGCTGCCCGAAGCGCAGCGCGACCGTTTCCTTTTCCTCGTCAACGTCGGCTACCCGAGCCGCGACGAGGAGCGGCAGATCGTCGTCCGCACCACGGGTACATTCGTCTCCGATGTACAGGCCGTGCTCAGCGGCGCGCAGATTCTCGAACTGCAAAAAGTGGTGCGCAAAGTGCCCGTGCCGGATCACGTCATGGACTTTGTGCTCGATGTCGTCCGCATCTCGCGCCCGCGCGAACCCGACGCGCCGGCATTTGTGAAGGAGCTGATCAACTGGGGCGCAGGACCGCGCGCGTGTCAGAATCTCGTGCTCGCAGGAAAAGTGCGCGCCGTTTTGCAGGGCCGCTTCCATGTCACCATTGATGACATCGAGGCGCTCGCGCTGCCCGTCCTGCGCCACCGCATCGTGCCCACTTTCAACGCGGAAGCCGAAGGCGTGACCGTGGATGAAATCGTCCTGCGCCTTCTGAAAAGCGTCCCGCGCGGCGAGGCAAAGCGCGCTCTCTGAGAAAATTTTAAATTTTGAATTCTAAATTTTGAGTTGAAGGATTCCCGTGAAAGAGAATCTGATTCTGGAGAATAGCTATGAACTCGCGCTGGCGGTGATCCCGCTGTGCCGTGAGCTTCAGATGAAACAGCACGAATACGTGCTCAGTCGTCAGTTGATGAAATCCGGGACATCTGTCGGATCAAATGTGGAGGAAGCGCAGGGAGGACAAAGCCGCGCCGATTTTCTTTCGAAGATGAGTATCGCCGCAAAAGAAGCCCGCGAGACGCACTATTGGCTCCGTCTGATCCGCGATTCAGAACTGCTGAGTGAAAGGCCAGTCGCTCCGGTCCGTGATCTAGCAATGGAGGTGCGCCGAGTCCTCACCGCAATCGTGAAATCCACCGGCGAATCCTGAATTTGAAATTTGAAATTTAAAATTCAGAATTCCTGCTTCATGGCCCACGTCTCGGATTTTCTCACGCCCGGCGATCTCCAGCGGATTTCCAACCTGCAAGTCTTCGCGCGGCAGGTCGTCGAGGGCTTCACCACCGGCATGCACCGCTCGCCGCACAAGGGTTTCAGCGTCGAGTTCAAGCAGCACCGGCAATACGTGCCCGGCGACGAAATCCGCCATATTGACTGGCGCGTCTTTGCGCGCAGCGACCGCTACTACATCCGCGAATACGAGGAGGAGACGAACCTCCGCGCGACCATCATCCTCGACCGCAGCGGCTCGATGGAATACGGCGGCGGCCAGCCTGGGCAGGTGAGTAAATTTGAGTACGCCACGAAGCTCGCCGCGTGTCTCTCGTATCTCATGCTCCAGCAGTCCGACGGCGTCGGGCTCGTCACGTTCGACACGGAAATCCGCCGCTACATTCCGCCGCGCTCGCGCGTGAGCCACATGCGGACAATTCTGGGTGAACTCGAAAGTGGAAAACCCGGCGGCGAGACGGAACTCGGCAAGGTCTTCCACGATCTCGTGCCGAAGCTCCACCGCCGCGGCCTCCTCATCATCATAAGCGACTGCTTCGGCGAGGTTTCAAATTTTCTGAAAGCGCTCGCGCATTTCCGCCACGCGCGACACGAGATCCTCGTCTTTCAAATTTGGCACCCGGACGAACTGAATTTCCAGTTCAAGGGCTGGACGCAGTTCGACTGCATGGAGCGCGCCGGCGTGAAGCATCTGCTCGACCCCGCGATCCTGCGTCAGGCGTACCTCGCAAACCTCGAAAAATTCCGCAGCGAACTCACGCGCGGCTGCCGCAGGCACAAGGTGGACCTCGTGCCGTTCACGACCGATGAGCCGTATGCGAAGGCGCTCGCGGCCTACTTGAGCCGGAGGCTGGCGCGGGGATGAATTTCCTGAACATCGCCCTGCTGGGCGGAGCCGCGGCATTCGCGATTCCGCTCATCATCCATCTCTTTCACAAGAGCCGCTTCAAGATCGTGAGGTGGGGCGCGATGCACCTGCTCGAAGCCGTGCTGCGAACGAACCAGCGCCGCATCCAGATCGAGCAGTGGATTCTGCTCGCGATCCGCTGCGCCATACCGTTGCTGCTCGCGCTCGCGATGGCGCGGCCGCTTTGGAGAGGCGCGCAGTCGCTGCTCGGCAACGCGAAAACCTCGACCGTCGTGCTGCTCGACAACAGCTACTCGATGGACGCCGCGCGCGCGGGCACGACGAGCTTCGGCATCGCGAAGGACGAGACGCTGCGGCTCATCAACGAACTCCGTGCAGGCTCCGAAGTTCACGCCATCCTCATGGGCGAGGGCGGGCGCGGACTGCTCGATGCGCCGAGCTACGATCTCTCGCGCGTCACGCAGGTGCTCACGAAATCCACCGCCGGATTCGGCAGTGCAAAAATCCCAGCGGCGCTCGATCTCGCCGCCAGCGCGCTGGAGAAGATGCACGAAAGCGCGCGGCAGGTCGTCGTGCTCACGGATTTCCAGCGCGTGAGTTTTCCCGCGACGGAAGACGCGCTCATCGGTCGCGCCTTGCAGCGCATCCGCAGCCTGCCGACTTCACCGAACGTCACGTTCTGGGACGTCGGCCAGGAGGTGAAGGAAAACGTCGCCGTCGAGTCGCTCGACTTTTCGCGGCTCATGGTCGGCGTCGGGCAGAAAGTGCAAATCCGCGCGAACATCCGGAACTACGGCGACGCCAACCACGCCGACCTGCGCGTGACTTTCAAGGTGGACGGCAAGGACAAAGCCGCATCGCAAGTCGCGCTCGGCCCGCGTGCGAAAGCGCAGGTGCTGTTCACGCACGCGTTCGACGCCGCCGGCTCGCACGTCGTCGAAATTTCCACCGAGCCCGATGTGCTCGCCGCCGACAATACTTTCCTCGCGAGCATCCCCGTGCGCGATCGCCTTCCCGTGCTGCTCGTGGACGGCGCACCCGGCGCCACGCCCGACGACATCGCATCCGAAACCGGCTACCTGCAAATCGCGCTCTCGCCATTCGCCGCCGGCAAAGTCGAGCTGAGCGATCTCCTCAAGCCGCACGTCGTCAGCGCGGACGCATTCTCCGCGAAGCATCTCGCCGACACCTCGGCCGTGGT
The DNA here is from genome assembly GCA_038326125.1 of Chthoniobacterales bacterium. Classification (GTDB taxonomy): domain Bacteria; phylum Verrucomicrobiota; class Verrucomicrobiia; order Chthoniobacterales; family Chthoniobacteraceae; genus SXWH01. The sequence goes on along the minus strand of JBBQJR010000085.1, from coordinate 3,656 downwards.
GCTCGCGAATGTGCGCAAGCTCACACCCGAGCAGTTGCGCGTGCTGGAGGACTTCGTGAAAAACGGCGGCGGCCTGCTCGTCTTCCCCGGCGACCGTACGGACGTCGCGTGGTGGAATGGCCCGTTCGCCTCGCTCGCGCCCGTGCCGCTCATGGGCATCTCTGGCGAACTGAAGGACGGCGCGCAAGGCACTGGCATCGCGGCACAGCGCTTCGAAAATCCAGCGCTCGAAATTTTCAACGACCCACGCAACGGCTCGATGACCGAGGCGGCAATCAAGGTGTGGTTTAAAATGAAATCGCCCGTGAGCAGCGGCGATCCGAATGACCCCGTCGTCCTCGCACGACTGGTCACCGGCGATCCGTTTCTTGTCGAACGCGCCGTCGGCCACGGGCGAGTCATCGCGTGCTCGACTGCGGCGGACGCAGACTGGGGAAATCTCCCCGCGCGTCCATTTTACCTCCCGCTCGTGCAGCGGCTGTGCGTGCATCTCGCCTCGACGGTGAACCCGCCGCGCAATCTCGAAGTCGGACGCGCACTCATCTCATTTCTCCCCGTCAACGCCGCCGGGAAAAAGGCGCTGCTCACCGGGCCGGACGGCACATCGCTCGAGATGCCCGTCGTGAAAAAGGACGAGCGCGGTGTCGTCGAGACCGCGCCGCTTTATCAGCCCGGACTCTACACGCTGCAGCCGCCGGGCGGGCAGCCGATCCATTACGTCGTGAACGCCGATCGCCGTGAGTCCGATCTCGCGCGGCTCGCCGACACGGAGATCGCGGAGTTTGCGAAGTTGCACTCCGTCGCCGTCGTGCATTCGTCCGCGGAGTTCCGCGAGATCGAGCACCGCCAGCGCTTCGGCGAGGAGCTTTGGAAATGGGCGCTGCTGGCGCTGCTGGCCTTCATCTTCCTCGAGCTGATTCTGGAGCGGAAATTTGCGGGAGTGCGGACAAAATTATGAACCGCGAGCACGTCACCACCACGCTGCGATGGACGGGCGACTGGCCTTGGTTTGCCGGCGTCGGCGTCGCGCTGCTGCTCGGCGTGATCGCGTGGCTGCTCTACCGCCGCGACACGCACGCGCATAACCGCTGGCTGCGCTTCAGCCTCCCGTCGCTGCGTTCACTCGCGGTCATCCTCATCGTGCTCATGCTCAGCGGGCCGGTGCTGCATCATCGCAAAGTCATCGGCCAACTCGCGCGGCTGTTCCTGTGCATTGATGCCTCCGAGTCCATGCAGCTTGCCGATCCTGCGATGGATGCCGGGAGAAAAATCACCCTCGCGCGCAGGCTCGGCTTGCTCGACGGCGCAGGCGTGCCGCTCGATCTCCCGACCGCCGCCGCCGCGCTCGCGGATGCGCGCGGAATCGCCGACCGGCTTCCGCCGCCGGAGAATCTGACCGACGAAGCGTGGCGCAAACTCTCTTCCGAATTTGCCGCGAAAGCCGCCGAGGCTTCCACGCTGCTCTCGAAGGCCGCACCCGGCACTGACGATCTCGCGAGACTCCGCGCCGAGATCGCCGAGCCCGCGCAGGAACTCGCACGGCGGCAATTCACCGGCACCGAGGATCAGGTCCGCGCGTCGAACGATCTCACGCGGCTCGGCGAGATCGCCGGACGCTTCTCGCTGAAAATTTCCGCGCTGTTTGAAAAACAGATCGAGGCCAATCCCGCAGCCGCACCGTTGCGCGCGGCACTCGCGAAATTTGATTCGCTCCCGCGCTGGCAACGGCTGCAAACGCTGCTGCTCGAAGGCCCGACTGAGAAGCGCATCCTCACGCGCCTCGCGGAAAAGCACGACGTGCAGCTCATCCTGCTCGACGGCAATGAGGCGAAGCCGCTCTGGCATTCGAGCGCCGGCGATTCCGCGCCACCCGCCGGACTTCAGAAACCCGTCGCACAGATCACCAACCTCACCGCCGGACTGAAGTTTGCCGCCGAGTCCGCGGGCGGTGTGGAGAAAAGTGCCGTCGTGCTTTTCACCGACGGCCAGCACAATTCCGGCGAGTCGCCGCTCGATGCCGCGCGCATCCTCGCGGGGCGCAAGACCGCCGTGTTTTCCGTCGGCTTCGGCAGTCAGGTGCCGCCGCGCGACATCGCGGTGCTGCGCGTGGTCGCGCCGGATTCCGTGTTCTTCGAGGACCGTGTGCGCGGCGAGATTTACATCAAGGAGGAGATTCCGCCCGGCGAGCCATTCACCGTTTCGGTGAAGGACGGCGGCAAGGTCGTGTGGGAAAAGCCGCTCGTCTCCGTCGGCAAGGGCGTGCGCCGCGTGCCGTTCGAGTTTCCGATCAAGGAGATCGCCGAGGCGCGGATGAAGCAGCAAACGCAAGGCTACGAGGTCGCGGGAGCGCCGCTGCAACTCACCGCCGAGGTCAGCGCTATCGAGGGAGATCGCGAACTTTCCAACAACTCCGCGCCGCTGCGTTTCCGTGCGGTAACGCAGAAGCGAAAGATCCTAATTCTCGACGGGCGCCCGCGCTGGGAGACGCGCTACCTGCGGAATCTTTTTGACCGCGACGAGAAGTGGGAGGTGAACGCGGTGTTGGCCGGCGCGACTTCGGACGCGGGCTTCGTGCGCGGCGAAAAGGCGGGCACGTTCCCCGCGACGCACAAGGCGCTCGATGCCTACGACCTCATCATTTTCGGCGAAGTGCCGCGCGGAGTTTTGCACGACGAGGAACTCACGTGGCTCGCGGACTTTGTCGGCAAGCGCGGCGGCGCGATTGCGTTCATCGACGGCCAGCGCGGTGTGCTGCGCGGCTACGCAGGCACGCCGCTCGCGCCGCTGTTTCCGGTCGAGTGGATCGGGCCGGGCGTGCGCGACGGCATCAAGTCGCTCGTGCTCGCGGGCCGTGCGCAGAGCATCGGCGCGTTCATGCTCGGCGGGGATTCGTCGCTGAATGCGGACACATGGGCGAAGATGCCGCCGCCGCATTTCATCGCGCAGGTGAAGCCGTTGCCGGGCGCGGAAGTGCTCCTCGAAGCCGACACCGGCACGCGCATTCCCGCGGCGGTGCTGCGGCCATTCGGTGCGGGCCGCGTGTACTATCACGCATTCGATGAGTCGTGGCGCTGGCGCTACGAGGTCGCGGATTTATACCACGTCCGTTTTTGGAATCAGCTTGGCGATTACATCGGCGAGGCGCCGTTTGCGGCGCGCGATAAATTCGTGCAGCTCGACGCCGGCCAGCTCACCTACCAGCCCGGCGAGCAGGCCGACATCCGCGCGCGTCTCCGCGATGCGGAAGGCCGGCCGGTCTCGGATGCCTCGGTGAATGCGGTGATGTATCGCGACGGGCAGAAAGTTGCGACGATCACACTTTCGCCGGATGAAGGCGGACTTTACCGCGGCCGGACGACGGCGCTCGACAGCGGCTCCTACGAGGTCGCGGTGGACACTGCGGCGGTCCCGACGGAGCAGCTCAAGGCGCGCACGCAATTCACGGTCACTCCGCGTGAAAATGCCGAGCGCACGTTGCTGAGCCTGAACGAGGATTTGCTGCGGCAGGTGAGCCTCGCGAGCGGCGGGGAATACCTGCGCGAGGAGCAGTGCGACGCGCTCATCGAGCGGCTCGTACCGCTGAGTTCCGGTCAGGTGATCGAGAGCGACACCGTGCTGTGGCAGAGCTGGTGGTGGTTCACCCCGATTGTGCTGCT
>JBBQJR010000084.1:0-10395 GCA_038326125.1 Chthoniobacterales bacterium | reverse complement strand
GAGGATCTTGTATTCGACCGGATGCCATTCGGTGAACTGGCTAAGGTAATTGACGATCCGCTCGGAGTTCGACCGAAAGTAATGCGGGCCGTACGTGTGCAGCAGGACTCCGGCTTTGTCGTAATGGTCGTGCGAGTTCCCGCCGATGTGCGTGCGCCGGTCAATGACCAGGCAGGTCGCGCCGCATTGGCTGGCGAGACGTTCGGCCAGCACCGCGCCGGCATAGCCCGCGCCGACGATGAGATAGTCCCAAGTTTCAGGCGGCGTTATCACGCTTGATGAAAGTGAGGAGCATGATGTGGAAGTCGAGGGGCAGGTTCCAGTTTTCCAAATACCAAAGGTCGCACTTGATGCGTTCGCCCAAGTCCGTGTCGCCGCGAAAGCCGCGGACCTGCGCCCAGCCGGTGATGCCGGGCTTGACGTTGTGACGGGCATTATAATGCGGGATTTCATCCTTGAAATTATGGATAAGCTCGGGCCGTTCAGGACGGGGACCGACGAGACTCATCTCGCCGCGGAGCACATTCCAAAATTGCGGCACTTCATCAATGTTGAGCTTGCGCATCAGGCTGCCAATCCGGAGCCGCCGCGGATCGTTCTTGGTCGTCCAGCCGACCTGCCCGGCGACCTCGGCATCCAGCTTCATGCTGCGGATTTTGAAGATGAAAAACTGCAGGCCATTGCGGCCCACGCGCCGTTGCCGGTAGAGGATGGGGCCGGGCGACTCGGCATAGACGATCGCGCCGAAAATGGCAATGAGCGGCATGGACAGGAGCAGGCCGACGAGCGCGCCGACAATGTCCACGGCGCGCTTGAGCACGATGTTCACCGTCTGATCCAGAGGCAGGCTGCCGACGCCGAGGATGGGAATGCCGGTGACGGTCTCGAGGCGCAGGCCGGAGACGAGGATTTGGAAGTAGGAGGGGATGACTTTGAACTGCACCATCATTTTCTCGCACAGGGTCGCGAGGACCATGATTTCGCTCTGGCCGGAATCCATGTCTGCGACCATCACGATATCAATGCCCCGTTCTTCGATGATGGTGGCGATATTTTCCTGCTCGCCGAGGATCAGGCGGCGGTCCGGCGGGTTCTTCGCGAAGTCGCGGCCGGAAGGGCGCACGCAGCCCGCCAGTTCGTAGGCCTCGGCCTTGTCCGTGCCGAAGGCCAGAGCCAGCCGGCTGGCTTCCTCATTCCAGCCCACGAGGAGGACGCGCTGCCGGAGGCTGGGCGCGATCGAGGAACGATGGACAATCACATTCAGCAGCGAGCGCCACGCGAGCATCCCCGCGCAGATGGCCGCGCCGGAAATGATCACGTAAAGCCGCGAAACCGCCGGCTCGAATTTGAGCATGAGCGAGATGCTGAGAAATCCCAAAACCCAGAGCAGCGACGCTTCGATAATCTGCCGCGCGACCCGCCGGTAACGGAGGATGACGGCCGCCCCGTAAAACTTGCGGTACATGAGCGCCATCGTCATGGAAACCGCGCCGATCACGGCGTACTTGACGTAGGAGTGAAAGGAGATGTCCGCCATGTGTCCATACCCTTGAATGAAGGTGCGAAACCGCAGCCAGAAGCTGACGAGCATGGCGGTCGCGATGACGAGAGAATCGCAGATGAGGCTGGCGATGATGACGCGCTCGGCGACGTTTTTTTTGCGTGGCGAGGGCGGCGGCGGCTCGGAGAGCTTGCGCCGCGGAGGACGGCGAGAGGATCGGGCGAAGGGCCCCTTTCCGAGACCCGCGGCGACGGCTTGTTCCGGCGAAAGCGCCATAGATTCTCTGTTTTTCATACGTTTGTTGGCCGAATGGTTTCCTGTCTTCGCGTTTCCAATTGTGAAAATTTTCACATTCTCCATGCCCTTGTCAAAACAAAATTGTCATCCGCGGCCGCTTCTTCGAGGTCGGAAAACGGGTTTTTGAACGCGAGAGTTGGCGCAGCGGCAGTGTGCGCCATCGTTTTGGCGGGACGCTGAAGAAACGTGGAAAACCACGGCGATGGGGGCCGAGGGGGATTCGTGAATTGACAAAGCGGCGGTGCCGGATATGGCTTCCGCCGCAACTGCTGGCGTGATGAATTCACTTTGGCACGATTGCTCTCACACTGGCCGTCGGAGTCCGACGGCCCGAGCCCGCCCGACGGGGGCGCCGAAAAACTCAATCAGGGAGACACAGGGCATTATGAATCGAAGACTGAAAATACCGTGGGTGCTGTTTGCGCTCGCCGCGTGGGCCAGCCAGGCGCTGGCGACTGATTCCGTCCTCCTCCAGCAGGCCAAGCCGGGGAACCTTTTTCTCAGCACGGAAACCGTGCAGATCCCGCTGCAAACCACGGGCGACCAAGTCTCGTGGACGGTGAAGGATTTCTTCGGCGTCCAGACGTCCGGCCCGACCACTGCCGTGCCGGGCAACGGTCTGACGACGATCGCGCCGGGGCAGGGGCGGCCGGGTTACTTTGAACTGCATGTGACGGCGCTGCGGAATGGCGCGGCGGTCGCGAGTGCGGACACCACTTTCGCGGTCGTGGCGCCGAGCAACGTGAGCCTGATGCACAGTTCGCCGTTTGGCGTGATGACGCACTTCGCCCATGGCTGGACGACGGACATCATGCAAATCCTGGCGCGCGCTGGGATCGCGCAGTTCCGCGACGAGCAGTACTGGCAATATGTCGAGCCGACGCGGACGACGCCGCCGACCTACACTTTCACCGACTACCAGCCCTACATGACGGCGGCCGCGGGGCTCGGTCTGAACCCGCTGATGGCACTCGATTTTGCGAACACAAATTACGACGGCGGCTTCAGCCCGTACACCGACGACGGGCGCACGGGCTATGCGAACTACTGCACGGCGCTCCTCGCCCGCTACGGCGCGCAGATCGATACGGTGGAGATCTGGAATGAATACAATGGCAGCTTTTCCACCGGCACGGCGACGACGGACCGTTCTTTTTACTACACCGAGATGTTGAAAAAAGCCTACGTCGCCATCAAGGCGGCGTGGCCGGATATCCGGGTGGTGGGCGGCGCGTGCGTCCCGGTGCCGCTGCCGTGGTTCCAGGACCTGTTCTCGAAAGGCGCGCAGGATTATCTGGATGTGCTCGACGTGCATCCCTACCGGTCCATTCCCGAAGGCGTCGAAGTGGACATCGCGGCCCTGCAAGCGCTCTCGGCGGCGAACAATCACGGCAATGGCCCCAAGCCGATCTGGGCCACGGAGTGCGGCGCGCCGGATACCGCCAATCCCGGGCGTCAGGAAATGGCGCGCTACCTCGTGCGGCTGATGACGCTGATGCGCAGTGCCGGCGTGGAACGCATCTACTGGTATCTCGCCTACGACTACGATGGCTACAGCACTGGCCTCGTGCGCTCGCCCACGGATGCGCTGGGCGCGTACGTCCCGTCTTCCGCCTTGCCCGCCTATGCGAATTTGATCCAGCAACTCTTCGGCGCGACCTACGTCGGCCGGGACACCACGGACGCGCGCACGCGCATGTATCTTTTTCAGCGCGGCGGCAGCGATGTGCGGGTCGTCTGGTCCTCCACCGGCACCGCGCAACTCGTGCTGACCGCGAACACGCCCCTCACCCGCATTGACCTCATGGGCCGAAGCACGACCTTGTTCCCGACCAATGGCGCCATTGCCGTCACCGCGGACACCACGCCCTTCTATCTCATCGGTGCCATCAGCGCGGTGCGCGAGTTTGGCCGCGACGGCATCATCGCCGATACCTTTCGCGATTTTTCCGGCACGCAGGGCACGGCCAACGGCACCTGGTCTTATTTGAATGGATATTTCCCGCCTGGCTCCGCCTTTGATCCGAATGCCCTCACGGCTTTAACGTATGCCGCCACGAATTATGGATACGAGTACGACATGGGCTTTCCCTTTGTTAAGCTCGACGCCAGCGGCGGGCATCCGGGAGTGCGGCAAGGCTACGCGGTGGACTATCCCGTGTGGTCGGTCCGGCGCTGGCTGAGCAGCGTGAACGCCAACGTGCAAATCAACGGCACCATCATCCGCGCCTCGGCCGCCGGCGACGGCACCGGCGCGCGGATTTACGTGGATGGCATTCTCGTCTATGCCACCACCATCGGCGGAGCGAATGTCGGCGCGACCATCAATTTCAATTTCGGCACTCCCGTCCACAGCGGATCGAAAGTGGATTTTGTCCTCACCCCCGGACCCGCGATTGATGTCAACTTCGACTACGTGGATTTTCGCGCGCAGATTTCCGGTCCGCCGCCGCCGCCGGCGACCTTCGCGGCCTGGCAGCAGCAAAACTTCACCGCCGCAGAGTTCATTGATCCCGCCATTAGCGGTGACAATGCCGCTCCTTTCGGCGACGGAGTGCAGAATCTCGTCAAGTATTCCGCGAATTTGGGAGCGAAGGAAGCTGCATTTAGCGCCCTGCCTACGACTGGTCTGGTTGTCCTCGACAACAACCTATATCTAACCGTCAGCTACCGCCGGGCGAATGCGGCGGCAGATTTACTCATAGCCACAGAACTCAACGGCGGAAGTTTTTCCGCCGGATCGTGGCGTGCGGGCGGCGTGCTCGTCGGACCGCCGGTCCCGAATACCGATGGCACGCAGACCTACACCTATCGTGACGAGGTCCCGATCACCACGTCGGTTAAGGAGCGCTTCATGCGCCTGCGCGTCACGCGACCGTGATCGCGCGCCGGTGAAAGCCGTTGGGACGCACGGAGTTGCGGAAGGGGCGGGAGCTTACCCCTCGCATCGTATATCGCAGGAAATCAGCGGTGCGGTGCGCCGAGATGTGTGCGTTGTGGGGCTCGAATGTGTGACAGTGACCGATAGATTGTCGAGGGGATTTTGTATTGATGAATGCGAGTCTGCCTTCGCGGTGTTGCGCGAACGATTTCTTGCACGCTTGGCGTGCAAAATTTCTTGCGTCTGGCATGGCCAACAGTAGAACCTTGTCATGGCCGTCGTCGAAAAGCCCATTTCTCAACTGGTGAAGCTGCTGAGGCGAGCGTGGTGGCATCCGGCACCGGATCCACACTCAAGTCGATGCCGGCGAAAGTGCGCATCGCCTGGCTGTCATAAAGCGCGTCTTCGAGCGCTTCATCGGCCAGCGCATACCATTGCTGGAGAAAGTAGATGCGCAGCATCCTCTCAATGCCAATCGGCGGACGGCCCCGCTCACCCTTCGGGTAATGCGGCGCAATCACCCCGCAAAGCCTCGCCCACGGCACCACCTTCTCCATCTCGCCCAGGAACCGCTCCCGGCGCGTCACCTTCTTCTTCCCGGCATACTCACTTTGCGCGAAACTGATTTGGTGTTCCATGCACGTCAGCCTAACCCAGCACCGAAGCCATTTGGAACTTCAATCCGCGCACCGACGCGATTTTGCCACACCGCATCCGCCCATGGGGAAGGCTGGAAGCTTAGGGAATCGCTGACTAGATCAAATCGACCGCGAAAGATGCGAAAAGAACGATAGGGATGCGCACACCGTCCTCTGCCTTTCGCGAATTTCGTGACTTTCGCGGTCAACATCTTCCCCAAGAGTTTTCGACTCGGGAATCAGCGATTAAATCAGCGGTTCCCTAACTTGCGAACATCGTCATTTTAGGTGGCGGTAAAGTTTCATTCCTTGCCAAAGTCACCCACATTTCGCAGCATTTTCACCCACCAGACTGTTTTCATGGACCATCCCGCCGAGTTTCCCACACTGATTACTGACATTGCGGAGAAGGACGAAATGTCCATCGGCGATGCGAAGGAATACCTCCGGATTGGACGCTCCGGTTTTGATGCCGCGACGGAGGCGCTTCGGCTCGCCGGGAGGACCGGCTGCCAATCCATCCTCGACCTCCCATGCGGACACGGGCGGGTCATGCGATATTTTCGTGCAGCCTATCCCGAGGCGCGCATCACGGCATGCGATTTGAATCAAGCCGGCGTGGACTATTGTGCGCGGACCTTTGGTGCCAGGCCGGTTTATTCCAAGCATCGCATCCAAGAGGTCACGATCCCGGATTCATTTGACCTTATCTGGTGCGGATCACTCCTGACGCATCTTAAGGAGCATCTCTGGATGCCATTTCTTTCCTTCTTTGCGGAACATTTGTCGGAAGGTGGCGTCATGGTCTTCACGACGCATGGCCGGCTCCCGGCCAAGTGGATTCGCGAGAACACTCACACTTATTCCCTGAAGGAGAAAGAGCTTCCGCGGCTGCTGCGTGCCTACCGTCGGAAGGGCTTTGGCTATGCGCCTTATCCGAATAGCCCGGAGTACGGAATCACCCTGAGTTCCCCCGCGTGGGTGCTGCAACTTATCCAAAATTTTTCCAACCTGCGCGTCGTTCAGCTCATTGAGAAAGGTTGGGGCGACCATCAGGATGTCTATGCCTGCGTCCGCAGCGAGGGCAGCTTTTGAGACTTTCCGACAAAAGTCGCGCAAATGTTTTGCGGCCTGAAATGCTTGCACCTCTCTCGCCCGCTCGATAATTCTCCGACCACTGCTGCACAAAGAAACTTACCCATCACTTATGGACAATCGTTTTGCCAAATTCCGATTCAAGACACCGCTCAAATCGCGGCAGGAGTATCTCAAGATTAAACAACTGAAGATTGACCTGATTGCCGGGTTTGGCCGGGCGGCCTCCATTCGTGATTTCGGAGGTTTGTGGGGCGTGCATGGCCTTTATTTGCTGCAGGGGGCGAAGGCGTTGCAGGCGGGAAAGGCCGAGATGGTGGATGTCAATCCGCTCCCGGAATTTGACCTGAAGGTGGCGGAACTTCGGCAAAGCATGGACTTGGAAGTCAAGATGACCAAGGGGGACTTCCGCGACGCACGGCTGTTTGACTCCATGGATCCGGTGGAGGTGAGCCTTCTCTACGAAGTATTGCTCCACCAGGATAATGATGTCGAAGTCATTAAGAATGTCGCGGCAAAGACGACCCGGTGCGTCTGCATCGCGCAGCCGGTGATGAAGGAGGAGTTGTTCGCATTGCCGAATGGGACGGTGAATCTTCAATTTTACCCGGAGGAATTGAAGGACCAAATCCGCTACTCCGGCTGGTGGGAGAAGGAGCCGGTGACGGATGTTTTTTCATCCGCGTATTGGATGTGGGGCCAGACGACTTCCTATCTAATTTCCGTCCTGCACGGCTTCGGCTGGAAGGCGACTCATGTGGACACTTATGATGCCTCGGAACATTGGAACTATGCGATGCTGCGGTTTGAGCCGCGCGGCGGCAAATAGCTGGTGCGGCTGCGGGGCAGGGCGGCGCACTTCAACTTGTCTTACTTACCCGCTATCTTTCTGAGATATTTCTCCGATCGCAGAAAGAGCGCGTCTTGCGTGACGGCAGGGGAGGCGAGCGTTGGTTCGCCGAGTTCGTTTCTGGCGAGTAAGTCGTAGGTCTTTCCTGCTTTCAGCACGTAGGTGGTGCCGGTTTCATTTTGGAAATAGATGCGCCCTTCGGCCGCGACGGGCGAGGCGGAGAAGCCGCCGCCGAGGCGCTCGGACCAGCGGACTTCGCCGGTGCGGGCGTCGGCGCAGGTGGCGATGCCTGCGTCGGAGACAAAGTAAAGTTCATCGCCGAGCGCGAGCATGGAGGCGCTGTGCGGCGCGCCCTTCGCGACGGTCCACGCGACGTTCGTTTCAGTCGCGTCCCCCTTGGCTCCGGCGGGGCGGATGGCGAGGAGCACGGGTTTGTTAAAGCTGGAACTGACGAACAGCAGACCATGCGCGAAGACGGGACGCGGGATGACGGAGTAGCCTTCGCCGTAGCTGACGCGCCAGATTTCACGTCCGTCGCGCGGGTCGTAGCTGCCGACGAATCCGCTGCCGGGGCTGATGATCTGGGTCGCGCCGCTGACGTGGATGGCGAGCGGGGTGGAGAAGGAGAATGGCTTTTGGGCAGTGGTGTTGCGCGGTGTTTTCCAGCGCACGGCACCGGTGCCGGCGTCGAGCGAAACGACGAAGGGATCTTTCGCGCCGTCGCAACTGAACACGAGCGCGCCCTCGACGAGGATCGGCGAGCCGCCATTGCCGTGGACGGGCGCGTATTTCAAATCGGTCTGCCGCCAGATCACTTTGCCCGCGAGATCGAGCGCGGCGGTGCCCATGTGGCCGAAGTGAACGTAGAGCCGATCCGCGGTGACGATCGGCGTGCCGCTGGCGAGGGAATTTTTCCGATGCATCGCGGCGGCGGAAGCCGGTTCGGGCTGGAAAATTTCGGCGTCCCAGAGCGTGTGTCCATCCGCGGCATCGAGGCAAAGGGCGTGCAGCGTGATGCCAGCGGTGTTGTCGCCGACGGCGGTGGTGAGGTAAAGGCGGCCGCGTGCGAGCACGGGCGACGACCAACCTTTGCCAGGGACCTCGACTTTCCAGGCGACATTTTTGCTGTCGCTCCACTCGATAGGCACGCCGGTTGCCTCCGAAATTCCCTGCCCGCCCGGGCCGCGAAATTGCGGCCAGTCGGGATCAGCGGCGGCTGCGCTGATGGCGGTGGCGAGGAGGGCGAGGAGCAGGGCGGAGATTTTCACAGCGGGCACAGGTAGTCGCGCGGGCGCAGTTTGCCAAGGGAGACCGGGCTCGCAGCGCGACAAAGCCTCTCGCCATCGGCGGCGGCGTGGCTACAACGCCGCGCTCATGCTTTCCCTGATCATCCCGCTCTTCAACGAGGAGGACAATGTCGCTCCGCTGCAGGACGAACTGGCCGCGACGCTGCGCGGGCACGAGTACGAGCTGATCCTCGTGGACGACTGCTCGACAGACAAAACGCTCGAGCGCATTCGCCGCGAGCCGGGAGTGCGCGTGATCGAGTTTGCGCAAAATACGGGGCAGAGCGCGGCGATGTTTGCGGGCATCATGGCGGCGGAGGGCGACATCCTTGTGACGATGGACGGCGACATGCAGAACGATCCGGCGGACATTTTGCACATGCTGGAAAAACTGCAGGAAGGCTGCGATTTCGTCGTCGGCTGGCGGCAGCAGCGGCAGGACAGCCTCTCGAAAAAAATCAGCAGCCGCATCGCGAATTTCGTGCGCAGCCGCTTCACGCGCGACGGCGTGCATGACACCGGCTGCTCGTTGAAAGTGATGCGCCGTGAGTGCCGCGAGGCGCTGTTTCTTTTCCGCGGGATGCACCGCTTCATCCCCGCGCTCGTGAAGGGCGGCGGCTTCAAAATCGCCGAACTCCCCGTGAACCACCGCCCGCGGACGGCGGGCGTGAGCAAGTATGGCTTCGGCAGCCGCGCGTGGAAGGCGACGTGCGACATGCTCGCGGTGCGCTGGTTTTTGTCGCGCCAGCTCAAGCTGCGCATCCGGCGCGAACCGTAGGTGACATTTCGGTGAAACATTTGCCTTGGCACATCGGGGAACGCTGCTAGGTATCCCGCACCTCGAATTTCCCCCCAGTAAAAAAACGCGGCCCGAAGCGCCCCCAGTGCTACGGGCCGCGTTTCCTTTTCCGGCGAAATCTCTCGGAAACCGCGCCAGCCGCCGCTACGAAAGCGCGCCATGCTGAACGACATCGAGCGCACGCTTTTTCACGAGCAGACGATCCTGAGCCGGCTCGATGAACTCGGCGCGCAAATCACCGGCGACTACGACGGACGCGACCTGACGGTGATTGCGGTGTTGAACGGCAGCATCCTTTTCGTCGCCGACCTCATGCGGCGCATCCAGCTCCCGCTGCGGCTGGATTGCATCAGCGTCTCGAGTTACCACGGCGGCACGGAGAGCAGCGGCACGGTGACTTTCGATCAAAACTCACTGCCCGATTGCGAAGACCGGCATGTGCTGATCCTCGACGACATCCTCGACACCGGCCGCACGCTGCACGCCATCCGGCACCGTCTCCGCGAGGAGACTAGCGCGCTCAGCGTGCGCATCTGCGTGCTGCTGCGAAAGGACAAGCTGCGCGCGGAGGAACTCGATGCGGACTACGTGGGCTTCGAGATTGGCGATGAGTTCGTTGTTGGGTACGGGCTCGATTATCGCGAGCAGTATCGCAATCTGCCGTTCATCGGCGTGATGAAAACAGGCACCCTCGCCGCGGACATGGCCTGCGCTTAAATCGCACCATGTTTGAAATCCCTGACTCCATCCCCGTTCACCAGCCGCGCTCGGAATCGCACGCCGATGCGGCCGAGATGCGCGCGGATATCGAGCGGCTATATTTCATCACCGAAGCGCTCTGGCGCATCCTGCGCGAAAGGCACGGGCTCGATGATCTGGAGATCGTGCGGCAGATCACGGCGATTGATTTGGAGGATGGAAAACTCGACGGACGCAAAGCCGCGACGCCACCGAAGTCTTGCCCGAAATGCGCGCGCGTCATCGGCAAAGGGCGGACGAAATGCATGTATTGCGGCGAGCTGATCGTGGTGGATCCGTTCGAGCGCTA
>JBBQJR010000083.1:0-10414 GCA_038326125.1 Chthoniobacterales bacterium | reverse complement strand
GCCAGCTCCACAGAAAGACGAGACGCGTATCCTGCTGGATCCCGGTGCGCACTGCTCGCGAGCACGCGGTGACGAGCGCGGGCATCCACGGGATCGATCCGCCGAGGAGAATCGCGAAGTAGTACCAGAAATGGTTGTTCGCGTGATGCTCGGCGCGGAAAAAGCGCATGATGTTTTCATGCACGACGAACGCGTCGAAATACGCCCGGCCGTACTTTGCCAACATCACCACATACCACGGCGCGGCGATGGCGAGATAGACCGCGATTCCGGCCCACAGCGCGCGGCCTCGGTAGGGGTGCGGGCGCTTCGTGAGGAGGGAAAAGGTGGTCGTCGCGAGGATGGTGGCGAGCGTGCCCACGGGGCCTTTTATGAACATCGCGAGGCCGCCGAAGGCGAAGTGCAGCAGCACCCAGCGCGTGCGCTTTTGCGGGTCAACCACGGCCATCCAATAGCAATACATGGAGCCTGCGATGAAGAGCGCGAGCGCGATGTCCGTGAGCATGAGCCGCGACATGATCGCGAACTCGAGTCCGGAGCCGAGCACGACGCCGGCGATGAGCCCGGTGCGGCGGTTCCACACGCGCGCAGTGAAGCCGTACGCGAGGAAGACCAGCAGCGTCGCGGGCAGCGCGGAAGGCAGCCGGCCGGCCCATTCGCTGATGCCGAAAACTTTGAACGACGCGGCGACCAGCCAGTAGTAAAAGACGGGTTTTTCAAATTGCGGCTCGCCGAAAATCCGGGGCGTGATCCAATCGCCGCCCTGCAACATTTCCTGCGCGGTCACCGCGTAAAATGGTTCGTCCGGATCGATGAGGCCGATGCGCCCGAGCCTGATCCAAAACACCAGCACGCAGAGCACGAGGAGGATGAGCAGGTCGCGGGATTTCAATGGCGGGACGGGACGAAAATTTGGATGGCTTCCGCGCGTCCATCATGGCCGGACGCGGGCGCGAGAAGTCGGGAGAAACGTGCGGAGCGTCAACCCGGAAAAGAAGAGTGGGAGAGTGGGAGACAAGGCGAGGGGGAATCGTTCGCCACCCCATTCCTACTCTCCCACTCTCCCGCTCTCCCGCCAGTCCCTCCGCGAGAACCGGCACGCGCGGGTTGTTCGCGACGGTGAAACCTTTCCCCTCGGTCGTGCGCCCACTCCGTTGCACGCTGCGGTGCAAAAATTGAGAGCGCAGAAAGCGCGCTGGGAGAAAGCGGAGCAGCGGGCGCGCGGCGGGTGCGAGAGGCGAACACGCTGCGTTTTTCACCAGTGCAAATCGCGCGCACCGCGCAAAAAAAAAATCAGCGCCCGGTCGCCGGTGTCTGCAACGCGCCGCGCGCGGCGGCGGCAGCGCGTTCGGCGTGGGCGCGCTTGCGGCGCGTCTTGGCGAGGACAACGCCGAGATAGACGACGAGCGCGACGTTCAGCACGAGCAGCGTGATTTTTATGAAGGTCACGCCGAGCGCGATCCAGTAAATTTCAAACGGCAAATAGAGCGCCGCGCCGACGAGCGTGAGCCATTCGCCCCAGCGGCGCGCGAGCCACAGGCCATACGCTTCAGAGAAGCGCACCGCGGCGTACGCGAGCGCGATCACGAACCACACATTCAGCGGAAAGTCCTCGGGATGCGCGAGCACCTCGATCACGCGACGCGGCGCAAGCGCGTTGTCCGCAAAATGAAAATGCTCCACCATCCAGCGCACCCACGGGAAGACGCGATGCACGGCGAGCCCGCGCAACCCGACGGCGGCGGCGATTCCGAGCAAGCCTTTGCCGGCTTCGAAAATGGCGATCGCGCGCAGCGCTTTGGTGGGTTTGTTCGGCTCGATGACCATTGATGACATGCTTCTCACAATCAGGATGAATTCACAAGCTTCGCGCGACGCGATTCGCCGCTTCTTTTTTGCAAAAGTGCGCGCGCGGTTTCAATTTCCCGAGGCGAGAGCCGTCTGCAGCCACGCGGCGGCGAAGGCGATCTCGTCGTCGGAAATGCAGAATGGCGGCGTGAAGCTGAGGACGTTGGCCGTCGGCGAATCCGCGAGGAGAAGGATGCCATCGCGGAGCGCGCGCTTCACGAGCGAAAGCGCGCGCGCCGTCGCCGGTGGGTCTTTTCCCGGCTCGGTGATCTCGACGCCGAGCATGAGGCCGACGCCGCGAATGTCGCCGATGTGAGGCGAGCGGATGGCGCGCAGCGCAGCTTTGAGGCGCGCACCTTTCTCGCGCACGGTGCGCGCGATTTCCGGATCCGCGTGCAGCCGCATCGAGGCGAGCGCCATGGCGCAGCCGAGCGGATTGCCGAGGAAGGTGCTCGTGTGCAGCGCCTCGCCGGATGACGCGGGCCAGGCATCCATGATGTCCGCGCGGCCGACGCACGCGCTGAGCGGGAAGCCGCCCGTGAGCGCTTTGCCGAGGCACACGATATCCGGCACAACGCCCGAATGCTCGCACGCGAAGAGCGCGCCGGTGCGGTTAAAGCCCGTGAGAATTTCGTCCGCGATGAGCAGGATTTTATGCTCGTCGCAAATGCGCCGCAGCAGACGCAGGAAATCGCGCGGCGGCACCACGCACCCGCCGCGGCCTTGGATCGGCTCGACGAGGATCGCGCCGATGTCGCGTTTGCGGATCACGGCGTCGATTTCCGCGCGCAGTTTCTCGAGGCAGGTGTTCGAGCAGTTGGGAAAATCGCCGTCGCCGAGACGAAATCCCTCGCACACGCCGAACGGGCAGCGGTAGCAGCCGGGAAAAGGCAGCAGTGTCGCGAAGTCCTTCATCTGCGCGCGAAATGGCTGCGAGAAAAACGGGATGCCGCCCACCGCGAGCGCGCCAAAGCCGAGCCCGTGATAGCCGCCGCGAAATGCGATCACGCCCGATTTTCCCGAGTGCAGCAGCGAGGTCTTCAGCGCGGCTTCCACGGCCTCGAAGCCCGAGTTGCACAGGATCGTTTTCGCGCTGCCCCCATTCCATCGCTCGAACGTGAGCGCGCTCAGCCGCTCGCACACCTCGGCTTTCAGCTCTGTCGGATGCACGTCGCCCATCGCGTGCATGAGCTTCGCCGCCTGCGCGGCGAGCGAATCGCGGATCTCCGTCCGCGTGTGTCCTGTCGCCGCGACGCCGAACGCGGCGGTGAGATCGAGAAAGCGATTGCCGTCCGCGTCCCACACATTCGCGCCTTCCGCGCGCTCCCAGAAAATCGGCCACTCGCCGTCCGTGAAAGTCACATTCCGCGACTCGACGCGCCGCAGCCGCGCCGCGAGTTCGCGCGAGCGCGGGCCGGGGATTTCCGTGCGCAAATCAGGGCGCATCGGCCGTACTGCCCATCAGTTTTTTGACGTCGTAGCGAATGAGCACGGGCTTGTCGGCGTTGTCATCGAACACAAAATGCTCCTCGAGGTGTCCCTTCTCAAAAGTGGCGTCGCACCCGATCACGAGTGTCGTATTTCCGTTGACGTTGCTGACATTCACAGCCTGCCGCGTGCCGTGTTTAAACTGCCCCGCATCCGTCCGCAATCGGGTAAGAAATTTTTGGAAATTCTCCTTCGTCACGCCCGCCCGAAACGCGGCGCTTCCCTTCTCATAAATTTCCGCATCCCTCGCGGAATTCATCATCTCGTGAAATTCCGCCACCGCTGCATCACCCGCGATGCCGCCCTGCTGCATCGCGTGGTAAATCTTAAAGCCGCCCAAGCCGAGGGCGGCGACGACAAGCAGCAGGATCAGCTTCTTCACCGCCTGCGTTTAACAAGGCCCTCGCCGACTGGCCAGCCTCATGTCCGAGATCGCGCTTGCCACCGAGAACGCGGCACCTAGTCTCCCCGCCCAACCTTGGCACCACGCAACGCATGACCTTAGGCAATCTCCTTTCGGCAGAAACGATCCTCCCGGAGATGCAGGCGACTGAACGCTACGCGGCCATCGCAGAACTCGTGAGCCTGCTCGTCACGCACGGCCAAGTCGCCGAGGCGGATCGCGAGGCGGTGCTCGCAGCGCTGCGGGCGCGCGAGGAGACGATGAGCACGGGCATCGGCTTCGGCATCGCGATTCCGCACGCTTCGAGCGACAAGGTGACGAAGGTCGTCGCGGCATTTGGGCGCTCGGGCAAGGGGATCGAATTCGAGGCGCTGGACAATTCGCTGGTGAAATTTGTGGTGCTGTTCGTGGTGCCGAAGGATCAGTTTCAGACGCACCTGCGCACGCTCGCGGCGATTGCAAAATTTCTGAATGATCGCTCCGTGCGCGACCGCCTCGGCACCGCGCCGACGGCGGCGGACATCCTCGCGGTCTTCGAGAACAGCAAGCCGGCGTAGCCTTCGCAAACTGCGATAGAAAGGGGTGACGCGCTGACCGCGCAAGGTGGCGGACTTTGGCTACTTTCCCCGTGCCCTCCGCAACCGGCGCGCGTAAATGCACGCCCCAATTTTCATGGAAACCATCCAAAGCATTCTCGCCTCGCGACTCGCCGCCGCGGCCGGCGAAACTGGCGACATCGCTGTCACCGTGCAGACGGCGCAGGACACGCGGTTCGGCGATTACCAGTCGAACATCGCAATGCAACTCGCCAAGCCGCGCCGCGCAAATCCGCGCCAAGTCGCGACGGAGATCATCGCGCAATTGAAAGTGGATGACCTGTGCGAGCCGCCTCAGATCGCGGGCGCGGGGTTCATCAATTTCCGGCTGAAGCCCGCCGCCATGAGCGCGCATCTTTCCGCGCTCTCCGCAGATGATCGCCTCGGAGTTCCGCATATCGCCGCGCGCCGACTCGTGGTGGATTTCTCCTCGCCGAATGTCGCAAAGCCGATGCACGTGGGCCATATCCGCTCGACGATCCTCGGCGACTCGCTCGCGCGCATCGGGCGCTTCCTCGGCCACACGGTCGTCGCGGATAACCACATCGGCGACTGGGGCACGCAGTTTGGAATGCTCTGTCTCGCGTGGAAGACGGTGCTTGATCGTCCTGCACTCGAACGCGATCCGATCGGCGAGTTGGAGCGCATTTACAAAATCCAAAACGAGCGCTGCAAAAGTGATCCCGGGCAGCTTGACGCCGCGCGCGCGGAACTCGTGAAGTTGCAATCCGGCGATGACGAAAACCTCGGCATTTGGCGCGAGATGATTCGGCTTTCGCAGGTGCAGTTTGACACGATCTACGCGCGCCTCGGCATCCGCTTCGACATCACGCTCGGCGAATCTTTTTACAATCCGTGGCTGAAAGACATCGCCGCCGACCTCGTCGCGAAGGGCATCGCCCGCGAGAGCGACGGCGCGCTGTGCGTCTTCAGCGACGGCTCCGTGCCGGAGAAGGAAGACCCATTTTTGATCAAGGACGAGAATGGATGGAAGTCCGCGCCGGCACTCGTGCAGAAAGCCGACGGCGCATCGAACTACACCACGACCGACCTCGCGACGCTCGACTACCGCAGCCGCGAAATTTCCCCGGACGAGGTCATCTACGTGACCGATGGGCGGCAGCAGTTGCACTTTCGCCAGCTCTTCGCGATCTGGCGGCGGTGGCAGCCGCGCGTGCCGGTGAAGCTCTCGCATGTGTGGTTCGGCAGCATCATGGGCGAGGACGGTAAGCCCTTCAAAACGCGCAGCGGCGACACGGTGAAACTCGGCGACCTGCTCGACGAAGCCGAGGAGCGCGCCTTCGCAACAGTCACGGAAAAAAGTCCTGAGATGCCCGAGGCCGAACGCCGCGAGGTCGCACGCATCGTCGGCATCGGCGCGGTGAAATATGCGGACCTGCTGCCGAACCGGCAGAGCGACTACGTTTTTTCGTGGGACAAAATGCTGGGCTTCCAGGGTAACACCGCGCCTTACCTGCAATACAGCTATGTGCGCATTCGCTCGATTTTTCGAAAGGGCGGGATCGAGCCTGCGAGCGTGCGCCCAGCGGCGGCGGGGCATTCAACGACCGACGCCCAAGGAACCGTGCTCCTCACCGAGCCCGGCGAACTCGCGCTCGCGAAGAAGCTCGCGCAATTTGGGGAGACCGTCCCGATGATCCTCGACGATCACCGCCCAAATCTCCTCTGCAACTACCTCTACGAACTCGCCGGCATCTTCCATTCCTTCTTTGAAAGCTGCCCTGTGCTCAAGGCCGAAGAACCCGCACGCGGCGCGCGGCTATTACTCTGTGACACCACGAGCCGGGTGCTCGCAAAAGGACTCGAACTCCTCGGTATTGGCGTGCCGGAGCGGATGTAGTCGCGGCCGGGTCATGGATCACACTGGGTCAAAGCACTGAAGGTGCGGCCCCACATTTTGCACGCTCCTTCAGTGCCGACAATATGCTTGCCAAGCAGAAGCTCCCGGACAAGCTCGCATCGGAATCCTCTCGGCTTATGAATACCACACCCAGACTTAGCGGCGGACGGGGTTTTCTTCTCCTTCGTTGGATTACTCTAACTCTCATTCTTACCGTTAGCTTCCTCGTGATCCACGAGGCACCGGCCGCCGGGACTTCTCAAAACAAACTTAGTGATGGCGACTGGGTCTATTTTCCAACTAATGACGACGACAAGCTGAAGGTCATAAGATCGAGCGATTCCGCGTTCACCAAGGATCCCGCGTCACCCGATGTCGCCCGGAGCGTGAGGAAGAAGGATTACTTTGGCCGACCGGGTCAAATTGTGACCGGCGGGACCAATGAAATGGTTCAGGTGGAATATAAGCTCGGCACCGTTTTTGAGTCGGCCAAGACAGTCTTAGCCATTCCGTCCGCGCTGCTGCTCCGCTGCCCGCCCGAACAGGACGAGGTGGGGAGCGGCTTTGAAGGAGTCATCCGAATCTGGAATGGCACCGAATCCATGCCGCTCGACAAGCAAAACGTGTTTGAGGGAAAGGTGGGGGACAAAGTGACGGTGGAGGTAAAGGATTTTGACCGCTGGCTCTTTGTGCAACTGGACTTTGGACGTTTCCCGGAAGACCTGAATGACGTCCCGCCTGATTTGGCCAAGTATATGCGCGAGGCCGTGAGCGCGCGCAGAGCCAAGACGTTGTTCATCGGACTGAAACATATCAACCAGCGGCTGCGCGTGGAGATGAAGGAACTCGCGCCGGAAGGACGCAAGAAGGCCTGGGGCGAAGTCCGGGAAATTATCGCGAAGGATCCTATTCTCACAAAAATCGCGGAAGCCATCAAGGGCGGCATAAACTGGGATGCACCCGACGACGAGCAGGGCAGCCTGGAAAAGGAAGTGCTTAAGCTGGAGACACAAATCCTGCCTCTGATTCAATGGCAGATTGGCTTTAGCAACAAACGGTTTCAGGAATTAACGCTCACGCTGAACGGCATTGTCCTCAAAGGACTCAGACCGCTGAATGCCTTCAACGAAGCGGAGACTACGCGCTCGCACCGGCCCAGTTTCCGAGACGATACTTATCAATGGATCCGCTTTGACCTCGAACGCCGGGTAGTCACTGAAGGAGTCACCGCTCCGAAACCCGACGACGTGGCTAATGCCGCCGCATGGTCGCGGCTGCTTGGTCGCCCGAAGCTTCACGAGCCGATGCGAGTCACTCTCACCGTGCCGGATGCCGGCCTCGAATTGCGCACCAAAGTGAACCCGGACATCAAGGACACACCGCAATTTCAGCTGATCGGCATCGAGGCCAATGTCCTCTATGCGACCGTCGTGGTTTTTGCCGCGATCCTGGTCTTTCTCGCGTGGCTGGCGCGCAAGACGGACATCCTGCGCGACTCGAGCGGCAATGTGCGGCCTGATGGCATCGAGCCGGTCAGTCTGGCTAAGACACAAATGGCGTTCTGGTTTATCCTCACCGCCGCGGCGTTCGCCTTTCTCTGGGTGACGACGGGCGATCATAATACCATCAATAAGACGTGCCTCGTGCTGATCGGCATTGGCGCCACCACAGCACTCAGTGCCGCCTTCATCCCCAGCCACGCCGCTCGCGGCGGGGGGCGCAATTATCCGATTGCCGAGCCGCTGCACCAGTCGCGCGAAGCCATCGAGGCGGATATTGGCAATGCCATCGTTGACCGGCTGCGGCAGTTGAACAAGCAAACTAACCTGAGCGACCCGGAACTTCGGAGACGGGTAGTTTCGGTGCTCCGCGGGCTCGTGCCGAAAGACCGTCTTGCCGGGGTTCTCGGCGAGTTTAAGATTGCCGCCGGCGAAGCTGCCGCGGTGCCGGAGTCGCACGCCAGCGTCCCGGATGAGTTGGATGCATTGGTCAAAGTACTTAGTCCTGCGACGCCGGGCAGTGATCCGAACATTCCGCTCGCGGAACTCGCGCAACTTAGCCGGCAAAAGCGCGATTTTCAGGCGATGGCGAAGACTTCATGGGGCCGGCTTTTCGCGGACTGGCTGAGCGAAAATCCGAGCGGCGACTCCTATGACTTCCACCGCTTCCAAATGCTCGCGTGGACGCTGCTTCTCGGACTTGTCTTTATCGCCAAGCTATTGGGCGACCGCGCCATGCCGGAATTCAGCGATACGACGCTGATCCTTCTCGGCATCAGCGGCGGCACGTATATCGGATTTAAAATACCGGCCGCCCTTGCTGCCAAAAAAGAATCCGAAGCGACGGAACCGAAGGTAGAAACGGCGGGCTAATTCCGCGCCATCACGCCGGCGGGCGGCCTCGCTGAATCGTGCGGGGCATTCGAGCGTGCGGGTCAAAACGGCATCAGGCCGAGGGCAAAGGCGCGGTCGAAAAACCACGCGAGGCCGAGCAGGGCGACGGCGACGCTGACCGCCATTTTGGCCCCCGGGCCGTGCTTCCATTTTGCGAGCGCGAGCGCGAGCGGCAGGAGCGCGAGCACGACGGCGAGTTGGCCGGCCTCGACGCCGAGGTTGAAAACCAGCAGGCATTTCGCCTTGTCCTGCGGCGCAAGCTCCTGCGGGTTAAGCGTATTCGCGAAGCTGAAACCGTGAATGAGGCCGAAGAAAAAGGTGAGCCTCCAGCGATGGGCAAAATGGGTGCGCGCGAGATTTTCGATCCCGACATAGACGATCGTGAGCGCAACCGCGCACTCAATGAAACGGGGGGGCAGCGTAATGACGCCGAAGGCCGCGAGCAGCAGCGTGAGGCTGTGCGCGATGGTGAACGACGTGACGACGGCGACGAGCGGGCGCAGCCGGCCGACGACGAGGAGCGCGAGCAGGAAGCACAGGTGATCGTAGCCCGTGAGGATGTGCTGGATGCCGAGCTTGAAGAAACGCCACGCGGGTGAGTCGTCGCCGCCAGTGCGATGCGCGGAGGGGCGCGATCCGGAATCGGATTCGGCGTCTTGCGATGTGCGCGACGGCTTTTTTTCTCCAGCCGCGGAAGTGCCGCCAGCGAAGGCGACGTCGAAAAGAAAGTCCGGCTCGGCGAGCGTGAAGACGACCTCGGTGGTCTGGCCGCGATATTCGAAAACTCCGAGCACGCTGTGCCGTTCGCCGAGCGTGGAGAAGACTGCGAAGAGCAGCGCGACGGTTTTCGGTGGCAACGCGAGCGGGTGGTCGAAGCCGAAGGAAACGAGCGCTTCGTTCGTGTGCCACGCACTTGCGGAAATCGGATCGGGGGCGTCGAGCGGCCAGAATGGATCTTTCGCCTCGCCGAGATCGGCGGCGGCTTCATTGATTTCGAGGCCGACGTGCGCGCGGAGGAATTTTTGGATCGCGGGTGTGGCGCGGCGGAGTTCTTCGCGGCTGAGCGCGGCGTCGTGATTCGCATCGAGGTCCGGGACGATCCGCTGGAGGGTGAAGATGTCGAGCGTGAGGCGGACCTCGAGATGGTCGTCGAAAATGCGGACGCGGGCGTAGCTCGTGTCCGTGGTGTGGGCGTGCGCCGGTGCCGCGAGAAAAAATACCGCCAGCACGAAAAGCAGAATGCGCGCGCAAAATCCCGCGCGGCATTCGTCGCCCGCACGCACGCGGTGGATCATTTCGCCGCTGGGCGCGTGATCCACATCGGCGAGGCCCACACGAGTTCGCCATTTTTCTGCTCACCGCGGACGTAGTAGTAGCTCGTGCCGGGTTTCGGATCGGGGTCGGTCCATTGCACGTCGCACTTCGCCTCGCCGGGCGTGGCGGTGAAAACTTCCACGTCGTCCTTCACGAAGACGACCTTCGCGAAGGGCGCGGTACCTTCGAGATGGATGCGCAGCGCGGGCGCTTCGCTCGTGGAAAATTCGTCGCCCATCATGTGCTCGGTGCCGCCGGCGGTGCAGCGGTAGTCGGCGATGATGTTGTCCGTCGCGGCGTACGTGTGCCGCTTTTTCATCGCCGCCACGATGACCTCGCGCGTGTTTTCCTCGGCGTACACGAGCGCGTCGCTGATGTGCGTGCTGCCGTGATCGCTGCTGCTCTCGAACGCAAATTTGCAGCCCTTCAGCAGCGCGAGATTCACGAAGCCCTTCGGCCTCCAGCCGCCGATGGAATCGTTTTCCGTCGGGCAGCGCGGCGCGCCGGGGCG
>JBBQJR010000082.1:0-10428 GCA_038326125.1 Chthoniobacterales bacterium | reverse complement strand
TACCTTCGAGCTGAACGGCCTCCCGCGCGAGGCGACCGTGCTCGACAAGAGCATTTCCAAGGAAGTGAAGACGCGCCCGAAAGCCGCGGCGAGCGACCCGCTGCAAATCGGCGCGCCCATCCCCGGCATGGTCACCGCGCTCGAGGCGAGCGTCGGCAAGGCCGTCGCGAAGGGCGACAAACTTGCGACGCTCGAGGCGATGAAAATGCAGACGAATCTACTCGCGCCCGCGGACGGCACCGTCGCCGAAGTGCTCGTGACGGTCGGCGAAGCGGTGGAGGCGGAAGATCTGCTGATCAAGCTGCGGGCTTGAGCACCGACAGCATCGCAGCCGTTGACTTGGCAGCCTCGCGGTCGTAACGTCGCTTTGTGAAACATTTCACAAAGTCCGAAACCGGAACCTCCGGCGTATCCATGGGTATGAACAAGACCGCGGCGCTCAAGGAGACCTTCGAGCTGATCAATTCCGAACTCTACGCTGTCGAGGAGCGGATTCGCGCTCAGGCTCGCGCCTTTGATCCGGCGGTGGAGGGTTACGTGGCGTACGCGGTGGAGAGCACGGGCAAGCGGCTCCGCCCCGCGCTCGCGCTCATCGCGGGCGGCGCGACGGGCAACATTGGCCCGGACCATTTCGACCTCGCCGTCGTCGTGGAACTCATCCACGCCGCAACGCTCGTGCATGACGACATCCTCGACAGCGCCGACACGCGCCGCGGGCAACCGACGGCGAACGCGAAGTGGGGCAACGCCCTCTCAGTCCTGCTGGGCGACTGCCTTTTCTCCCACGCGCTGAAGCTCGCGGCCGGCTTCCGCAGCAGCGAAATGATGCGCCGCATGGCCGAGGCGGCGAGCGAAGTGTGCTCGGGTGAAATCATCCAGACGCAGCGCCGCTTCGACCTGAAGCTCTCGGTGCCCGACTACTATCGCATCATCGAGATGAAGACCGGCGCACTCTTCGCGGTCGCGACGGAACTCGGCGCCTTCCTGAACGAAGCGACGCCATCCGTCATCGCCGCGATGCGCACGTTCGGACTGAAATTCGGCACGGCGTTTCAAATTTACGACGACGTCCTCGACCTCGTGGGCGATGAGAGCATCGCGGGCAAAACGCTCGGCAGCGATCTGCGGAAGGGCAAACTCACGCTGCCGATCCTCTACCTCCTCCAGCACAGCGAGGCAGCGGAGCGCGAGCGCATCTGCCAGATTATTCTCAGCGGCAGCGACGAGGAAATCGCCACGCTCGTGCGCAAGGCGATCGACACCGGCGCGGTGAACAACGCGGTGCTGACCGCGCGCCGCATGCTGCGCGAGACGGAGGTGCAGCTCAAAGTCGTCCCGGCGAACAAATATCACGACGCGCTGAAGGGCCTGATCCGCACGCTGGACGGGATGCTCGGACAGTTTGCGGAGTGAACGAAAGCGGCTGCGACGCGGGTCGCAAATCCGCGGCTGCGACGCCCTCGTCGCGGGAGGCGCAGCTACCGTTCGGGGTTTGACTCCACGAAGCGCGTGCCGTTCCATCGCCTCTCCGTGTCTGTCATGAAGCTCCCCCTCATCCTCCTGCTGGCAGGCCATGCGCTCGCGCTCGCGGCCGAGCGGCCAAACGGCTTTCTCGGCATCCCGTGGGGCGCTTCGCCCGAGGAGGCCAAGCGCGTTTTGCAAAAGCGCCCCGGCGTCGTTTTTCCCGAAGGCGCGGATGATTATCACATCGAACTCACGGGCGGCAGCTTTGCCGGGCAGCCGGTGGCGAAGTGGGTGCTCGAGTTTCCCGAGCGCAAGTTTGCCTCCGCCGCCGTCACGCTGAAGACCGACGGAAATGCGGGCACCGTCCACAAGGAATTTTGCGATGGCCTCGTCTCAAAATATGGCCCGTCCACGAGTGACAAAAAAACCGGCGCGGTCACAAGAAAAGGCGCGCCGGCCAGCACGGCGGGCAAGGTGGCGATGTGGAAATTTCCGGTGACGATGAAGGACAAAACAGTCGTGCTCATCGCCGCCGAAGTGACCAGCGTGAAGGCGAAGGGCGGCGAGGATCCGAACGCGGCGGTGACGATCAAATACGTCAACGAGACGCTCACCGGCGCGGCGGCCAGCGGCAAGGAACCGCCCAAGACGGCCATGCCGGTGAAAAAGGAAGACCTCTGAGCGAGGCCAATTTCCGCGCCGCATGGGCACGCTCAAAATCCAGGAACTGCCCGAGCAGGAGCGCCCGCGCGAGAAGCTCGCCGCGCACGGTGCCGCGGCGCTTTCCGACAGCGAACTGATCGCGATTTTGCTCCGCACGGGCATCCCCGGCGCGAACGCGGTGGACATCGGCCGGCAGCTCATTTTGCACTTCGGCTCACTCGCCGCGCTGGCGCGCGCATCGCTCACCGAGCTGGCACAAATCAAAGGCGTCGGGCGGACGAAAGCGGTGCAGCTCGCCGCCGCGTTCGGCCTCGCGGCGCGGCTCGCGCGCGAGACGCTCACGGACATCCCGCTCGATACGCCCGCGAAAATTTACGAACTGCTCGGCGCGGAAATGCGCCAGCTCGGCAAGGAAAGCCTGCGCGTCGTGCTGATCGACTCGAAGCTGCGGCTGCTGCGCGTCGAGCAAGTTTCGCTCGGCAGCCTGAACGAATGCCTCGCGCATCCGCGCGAAATTTTGCGGCCCGCCGTGCTCCACAATGCGTTCGCCTTCATCCTCGTCCACAACCACCCGAGCGGCGATCCTTCGCCGAGTGATGCGGACCGCCGCGTCACGCTCCGCATGGCCGAGGCGGCGAAAATGCTGCAGATCAATTTTTTCGACCATGTGATCCTCGGCAGCCCAGCCGCGGGCCGCGCGCCGTATCACAGTTTCCGCGAGACGGGCGTGATCTGAGCCGGAGCGACGCAACGGAAGGTTGGCATTCCACGGCGGTGACGACTATCCAGCATCACACCGTGAGCATCCATCCGACCGCCGTCATTCATCCGCAGGCTGCGCTCGGCGCGGACGTGAGCGTCGGCCCGTACGCGGTCATCGAGGAAGGCGCGGTCGTCGGCGACGGCTGCGTGATTCATCCGCACGCGCTCGTGCGGGGCAGCGTCACGCTCGGAAAAAATTGCACCGTCGGCCACGGTGCGGCGCTCGGCGGCGACCCGCAGGATTTTGCATTCAACCCGCTAGCACGCAGCCGCGTCGTCATCGGCGAGGGGACGAAAATTTTTGAAAGCGTGACCATCCACCGCGGCACGCTGGAGGGCAGTGAAACCGTCGTGGGCGAAGGCTGCTTCCTCATGGCCGGCGCGCATCTCGCGCACAATTGCCGCCTCGGCCACCGAGTGATTTTGGCGAACAACGCGCTGCTCGGCGGCTACGTGCAGGTCGCGGATGGCGTGTTCATCGGCGGCGGCTCCGTGTTCCATCAGGGCGTCCGCATCGGGCGGCTCGCGATTTGCCAGGGCCTCTCGGCGTTCAGCAAGGACATCCCGCCCTTCGTGATCGCCGCCGAACGCAACGGCGTCGCCGGTCTGAATGTGATCGGCCTGCGCCGCGCGGGCCTCGACGCGGCGGCGCGCGCGGAGATCAAGCGCGCGTTCACCTTGCTCTACCGCTCGGGGAAAAATGCCACGCAGGCGATCGCCGCCGCACGCGCGGAAAAGTGGAACGACGAAGGCCGCGAGTTCTGGGACTTCGCCGCCGCGGCAAAAAAGAAGGGCCTGTGCGACTGGCGCGGCGCGCGACGCGGTGTGACGGACGAAGCCTGAGCGCCGCTTACTCCATCCCGAGCTTCTCTTTCCCCGCCGCGGAAATCATCGCCGGTGCCCACGGCGGATCCCACACCACGTCCACGTCCGCGCTTGCGACTCCGGGCAGCGTGAGGATGCGCTGCTTCGCATCGCCCGCGATCGTCGGGCCCATGCCGCAGCCCATCGCGGTCAGCGTCATTTTCATCGCGACGCGCTGGCCTTTGCCGGATTCGTCGTCGCTCACCGCCACATCGTACACGAGACCGAGGTCCACGATGTTCACCGGGATTTCCGGATCATAGACCTGCTTGAGCTGCTCCCACACGCGCTCGATTTCGAACGTGCCATCCGCCGCTGCATGTTCGAGCGCGGTGCGCCCGAGTGCATCGGCGTCCTGATTTTGGATGCGGAAAAGTCCGCCAAAATTCGGCGCCATCACGGTGAAAGTCCCGCCGAGTTCCTGCGTGATCGTCACCAGCGTTCCTGCCGGCAGCGCGCGTTCCGCACCCTCGGGAATTTTGATCGCCGTGATGTCGCGCGTCAGCGTGATGGAGCCGTCGTCGTTCATGCCACGGATTCGGAGGCCAGCTGTTCGGCGAAGAGCACTTCCACGTCGCGGGATTTTTTCTCGATCAGCTCGGCCAATTTTCCCTTCGCGATCGCGTAGTCGCTGCAGATGCCGTGGAGCATGTCGCTGGCTTCGTCGAAGCGCCCGAGCTGCCGCAGCGCCTCCGCGCGGAAGAGCACAAACTCGTGCTCGCCGTCCTTCAGCAATTCCACAAGCCGCTCCAAATTTTCCACCGATTCCGGCGCACTTGGATAGCGCCCGGGTCCCTCGTCGCGGCGATGCCGGTCGTTCGCGCGCCACCACGCGAAGACGCGCAATTCCGTCTCCTGCTCCGGGTGCGCGGCCATGCCGGACTTCAGCGCTTCGAGGTAATCCTTCTCCTCGACGGGCTCGAGATACGGCAGCTTTTTCCACTCCTCGTGCTCGGCCAGCGGCTGCGCGTCGTCGATCGTTCCCATCGGCGCGCACTCTGCGACCCACATCAGCTTCCCGCAGTTCCGGCAGCGCGAAAGGTTCGGCTGCGCGGGCGTCAGCGGCATTTCCTGATAGCCGTCCGACCACGAAATCGCGCCGGTCGGATCGGGATTCGCGACGGTAAAAAGCCGCGCCAGCGTCTGGCAATGCGGGCAGGCGAGGACAACATCGGGACCTTGGAGCATGGCGGAAAATGCGCGGTGCGCCGCCGGCGTGCAAGCAGCAGTTGGCCGGCGTCGGTGATTGAATGTCCCGCCGCGCCGCCCATTCTCCCCGCGCATGTTGCCGAAAATGATTTCGCTGTTCGGGCTCGCCGCCTTTCTCGCGCTGGCGTGGCTGCTCTCAAACAGCCGCCGGCGCTTCCCGTGGCGCACCGTGCTCTCCGGTCTCGGCCTGCAGCTTGCGTTTGCGCTGTTCATTTTGAAAACGCCCGTCGGTCTCACGCTCTTCCGCGGGGTGCAGGACGCGGTGAAGCGCCTCGGCGATTTTTCCGACGAGGGCGCGGCGATGGCGTTCGGCCCGCTCGCGAGGGGCGACGTTCTCGGGAAGGCCTTCGGCGAGGGCAATGGCTACGTCTTCGCCGTCTCGATCACCGCGACCATCATCCTTATCTCCGCGCTTTCCGCGCTGCTCTACCACTGGGGAATTTTGCAGCGCATCGTGCAGGCAATGGCGTGGGTGATGCGGCGCGCGATGGGCACGAGCGGCAGCGAAAGCCTCGCGGCGGCGAGCAATATTTTCCTCGGCCAGACCGAGGCCGCACTGCTCGTGAAGCCGTACATCGCGAAGAGGACCGCGAGCGAAATCATGGCGTTGATGACGACCGGCATGGCAACGATCGCGACGGGCGTGATGGTCGTCTATCCGAAGCTCGGCGTCGGCGGGATGCACCTGGACGCCGGGCACATCCTCACGGCGTCCGTGCTCAGCGCGCCCGCCGCGCTGCTGGTTTCAAAAATCATGTTTCCCGAGCGGGAAAAAAGTGAGACCGCCGCCGGCGCAGCGATGCAGGTCGCGAAGACGGACGCCAACAGCCTCGACTCGCTCTGCCGCGGCACCAGCGAAGGCGTGATGCTCGCGCTCAACGTCATGGGCATGCTCGTCGCCTTCGTCGCCGTCGTCGCGCTGGCGAATGCCGTGGGCGGCGCGGCGCAGGGAGCCTTGGGCATCACGCCGGAAAACCGGTTCACGCTCCAGACGCTTCTCGGGCACGTGAACGCGCCCTTTGCGTGGCTCATGGGCGTGCCGTGGAAGGACTGCAGCGTCGTCGGGCAGGCACTGGGCGAGCGCATCGTGCTGAACGAATTCATCGGCTACATCTCGCTCTCGAAAAACCTCGCCACGCTCGACCCGCGCTCCGTCACCATCGCCACTTACGCGCTCTGCGGCTTCGCGAATTTTGCGAGCATCGCGATCCAAATTGGCGGCATCGGCGCGATGGCGCCCGAGCGCCGGCACGACCTCGCCCGGCTCGGCTTTCGCGCCATGATCGCCGGGCTGCTCGCCTGCTACATCACCGCGACCATCGCCGGCATTTTGATCTAGCCCGCGCCGCTTGCGTCGGCCGGTGGCGGTGGGAAATGCGCGAGCGGCGCGACGAGATTGCCGGGCAGCGGCCACACTTTTTCCTGGATGCGCACGGCGAGGTGCTTCGAGGTAGCGTAGGCGGCGGACATCATTTCCATTTTTGCGTCGAGATTGTCCACGTAGTGCAGCGCCCATGCCTCGGGAGTTTTCGGCACGACGGGGCTGCCGAATGCGAGTTCGCCGTGGTGGCTCGCGAGCAGGTGCAGCAGGTGCATCCGCACATCTTCGCTCGCGGGATCGAGCGGCAGCCAGCCGGCCCACTCGGGCGCGGCCTGGAGTTTTCGCCAGAGCGAATTCACGAGTTCGATGCCGATGGTGATGTGCCCGAGAAGTTCGCCGCGCTCATCGAACGGCATGGTGAATCCCTCGGCGGGCATCTGGTTTTCCCACAGCTTGCCGCAGTCGTGGAAAAGCACGCCGGCGGCGAGCAGGTCGCGGTTCAGCGCCGGATACGCGGAGGCGATCGCCATCGCCGAGCGCATCATCTGCGCGACGTGCTCGACGAGTCCGCCGCGGCGCGCGTGGTGGTTGTTCCGCGCGGCGGCGGCGCGGCGAAAGCGCTCGCCGAATTCCGCGAAGAACATCCCGCACAGCGTCGCGAGCCGGGGATCCGCGAGGGCGCGCGTGGTTTCCTCGAGGTAGGAAAAATCCGCCGTCTGCCGCGCGCGCAGATCGCCCGGCCCGGCAAGGAGAGCCGCGCGCTCCTCAGGGGTCAGTTCGCGAATGCTCCAGCGTTTTGCATCGAGGCCGAAACCCGCGCTCGCCGCGAACTCACCCGCGACCTCCACGAATGCGCCAGCGCGTCCATTTTCGCAGAAGGCAAACGCGGGCGCATCACTCCACGCGCGCAGCGTCATCTTCCCCGCGGAGTCGGAAAATATCGCCTCGTAAAACGGCTTGCCCTCGCGCGTGTCCTTGCGGTTCAGCGCGTCAATCTGCGCATGCACGCAGGCCTCGATCCGCTCCTCGGCGGCGGCGCGCTTGAGCTGCACGATGGTGAGGAGATCCATGCGTGCTTGATCGTTTTCGCGGGCGTCCCGTGTCGAGTAAGAAAGGCGGCGCGGGAATCCCCAGACCCGAGGCTCCCGGATTTTGCGACGAAAACGGATGCAACGCTGGACAACTACGCTAGGTTCCGCATCCTCAGCACGAACAAGTTTGCCCCCTGATTCCCATGAAGACCCGGCTCCGAAATCACCGCCCGCCACGCGCCTTTTCCCTCATCGAACTGCTCGTGGTCATCGCCATCATCGGCATCATCGGCGCGTTCGCCGTGCCGGCGGCGGGGGAGCTGCTGAAGGGTTCCTCCATGACGCAGGCGGCGAATCTGCTGACCGACCAGACCGCCGCGGCGCGTCAGCAGGCCATCACGCGGAACCGCACGATCGAGGTGCGCTTCTACCGCTTTTGGGATCCGGAAAATCCCGGCGAAAATCCTGCGAGCCCCGTGACGAACGCCCCTTTTCGCGCACTGCAGTTTTTTGAAATTGCCGATGGCGTTCCCAATCCGACCGGCCGGTTTGTCCGCCTGCCAAATTCGATCGTGCTCAGTCCGGAAGCCGCGCTGTCCAGCGTGCTGAACAATCCTCAGCACCCCTCGAGGAAGCCGGATACAACCTACGACACGGACCTGCCTCGCGGCATCTTGCGGACCCAGTATGAGTACGTCCCCCTCCGCTTCCAGCCGGATGGCTCGACGGATCTTTCCCTCACCACAGGACCCGTCAAGGGCTCCGCCGGTCCGCTGTGGTTCATCACCGGCCACCTGCTGAACGACACCGGGCGGGCAAAAAACGGCATCGGGCCGGGCGCGAATCAGGTCCACAATTTTTTCACCTGGATGATCGATCCCGTGAGCGGCACCACGAAAATGCTGCGTCCCGGCGTGAAGTGATCGCCGCGCGCAGTGCGCGCACTTTCTCGAGACTCCGCGGCAGCGGCTACGGCAGCGGCTTGATCGCGATGCTCTTGTAGTGGACCTCGCTCAGCGGATCGTGGCCTTGGATGGCGATGGTGCCGTGATCAATGACGCGCCCGGGCATGCCCTTTGGCGGCGTCGGCGGTTCCGGCTCGGTGAAGTCGCTGATGACCTTGCCGTTCACTTTCGTGACGACGTGCTTGCCCTCCACTTTGATCTCCATCGTGAACCACTCGTCGTCCTTCGCCGGCGCGGTGTAGTTGTCCAGCACGGCATAGACGCCCGCGGTTTTTTTCGGATCCTTGTGCGTGTTATTCACCTGGATTTCGAAGCCCCTCGCTGGCCAGCCCGTGTCCTGGAATTGCGTGTGAAAATAGACGCCGGAATTCGCGCCGGGCTTCGTGAGAATCTCCGCCTTCAGCTCGAAGTTCTTGAAGTCGTGCTGATGCACCGCGCCGTCGTAAAAAAGATGCGAGCGCTCGCCATGCACGATGAGCACGCCGTCCTTCACGGAGAAAGTGCCGGCCTTGTCGCTCGCCTTCCAGCCGTCGAGCGACTTTCCGTCGAAGAGCGGAATCCACCCATCCTTTTCGTCGGCAAAAGTGACGGCGGCGAGACCCAGGGCGAGGCAGGGAAGAAGGAGGAGGATTTTCATGCGGGCGGGGACGCTAGCAGGCGGCGCGGCTCGGTCAATCGCTCCGCGCGGGGGCGTTCACGCAGGGCACTCGCGGCAGAAGATCATACAGCGAGCCCAGACGACCGCTGCGCGGGGCGTAATGTCTAACATCGAACGCCTAACTGCTAACGCCCACATGTTTCGGCAAGCAGCCATCGGCGTCGGGGACTCGGATTGCGCCTCAACGTTAAAAGTTAGGCGTTAGGCGTTCGATGTTAGAAGTTGCGCCCGCCGCAGGCGCCTTCCGCCGCGCTACTGCAAGACGAAGGCTGTTTGCGTCAGATTACTCTCTGCAGCCTTCGCTCTCGCCACGCGATCCACGTGCGCTACCCTGCGGCCATGTCGCAGCCGATCGCCGAAATCCCAGGTCTCCGTGTGACGGTTGATCGCGTGACCTTCATGCCGCAGATTGACGTGAATTCGGATCGCCCGTTTCCCTTCGCGTATTTCATCACCATCCACAATGACTCGGACGAGACCGTGACGATCAAGGGCCGCAAGTGGGTGGTGACGGATGCGCGCGGCGAGACGCTCGTCGTCGAGGCGGACGGTGTGGTCGGCAAATTTCCGCGCCTCGAACCGGGCGAAAATTTTTCCTACAACAGCTATCACACGATTGGCGCGGACAGCGTGGCGGAGGGTGCCTACATCGGCGTGCAGGAAGACGGCACGCCGGTGCTCGCGCGCATTCCGAAGTTCGCAATGAAGGTGCCGGACGGATCGTAGTAATCTTCCGCTCCCGCCTGCGAGCGCCACGCGTCGGATGCATTTATACCAAACGCACATGAAAACGGGACTGATACCACCTCGCAGAAATAAGCGGACTCATCTGCTCAAGCGAGATTGGGAATGAGCACCAAAGGTGCGCAAACA
Source organism: Chthoniobacterales bacterium (assembly GCA_038326125.1). Classification (GTDB taxonomy): domain Bacteria; phylum Verrucomicrobiota; class Verrucomicrobiia; order Chthoniobacterales; family Chthoniobacteraceae; genus SXWH01. The sequence continues at coordinate 618 of JBBQJR010000082.1, read as the reverse complement.
AGCCAGCCCAAGGCAAGCGAGGCACGAGCGCAGCCCTGGGTATCTGATTTTATTGGGACAAAGCCCTGAAAGGGCGTAAAAGCTCTGGAAAGTCGGCATGAGCGGTCACGTCGCGGGTCGCACGCCGCTCTCCGTCGCGAGGAAATCCACGCGCTGATCGTGCGGTTCGACCGGCAGCGCGGCGAGGATCTGCGCATCGAAGCACACGCCGATTTTCCGCGTGTGCGCGGGCAGCGATGCGAGCAGCCGGTCGTAAAATCCGCCGCCGCGCCCGAGCCGTTCGCCGGTGCGCGTGAAGGCCACGCCCGGCACGAGGATCGCATCGAGTGTGTCCGGTGCGACAGCGTCGTCCAATTTTCCTTGCGGCTCGCGCAAACCGAACATCCCCGCGGCCAGCTCGTGCAGCGTGCCGACGCGGAACAAATCGAGCCGGTCTTCGGTCACGCGCGGGTAGGCGAAAGTTTTGCCCGCGCCGTGCTCCCAGAGCAGTTCCACATCCGGCTCACGTGGCTGCGGCGCAAAGATGGCGACCGTGCGCGCGCTGCGCCACGCCTCCGAGCCGGTGATCGCCGCGCAGATCCGCGCACTTTTTTCCGCACGCGCGTCCGGCATCATGCC
>JBBQJR010000081.1:0-10437 GCA_038326125.1 Chthoniobacterales bacterium | reverse complement strand
AAATCGGCGACGGCATCTGCTGCATCGAGGCGGACGACGAGCACGGGCACCTGCGCGGCACGGGATTTTTCATTGATGCGGACGGCACGCTGCTCACGAGCTACAGCGTCGGCGGCGCGTCGCAGGATGTGATCATCACGGCCGGCGAGCAGCGCTATCCGGCCACGCGGATTGTCGCCGATGCGCGCACCGGTCTCGCCGTGCTGAAGATCGTCGCCGAGCGGCCCGTGCGGTTTTTGAAGTTCGGAAAATCCACGGACCTCGTCATCGCCTCGCCCGTGATCACCGCGGGATTTCCGCTGGAATTTCCGCTGTCGCCGAGCTTTGGGCTGGTCGCGGGTTTTGACATCAAGACGCGTGCCGGAAAAAAAGAGACCTACTTTGCCACGCGCCTCATCCGCGCAAACCTGCCCGTGCAGCGCGGCCAGAGCGGATCGCCGGTGCTGAATCTGCGCGGTGAGGCCGTCGGCGTGCTCATCGGCACCGTCGAGGAAAACAGCGGCATCTTCGCCCTCCCGATCGAGGCGGCACAAAAGGTCCTGCACGATTTCCGCGCGCACGGCCGCGTGCGGCAAGGCTGGGTCGGCGTGGATGTGCGGCAGACGGAGACGCCCGCGCACGGCAGCTCCGCACGCATCCTGCAACTTCGCGAAGACGTGCCGGCGTATGTCGGAGGGCTCCGGGCCGGCGACATTTTGCTGCAAGTCGGCGCGTGCAAAATCACGGATCCCGAGGACGTGCTGAACGCCGCATTTTTCGTGACCGCGACGGAGCCGCTCGCTGTGCGCGTCGCACGCGAAGGCAAGGAAATGAATTTCACCGTGGTCCCGCTGGACCCGCCGGACGGCACGATGCCGACGATCGAGCGCCAGCCGGAGACGATCCTCGGAGCCTCGGGCGAAGGCAAAGGGATCAATCTCGGCCGCTAGACTCGCTCGTCGTTTTGCGCATCGCGTGTGGCGGAAGGACGCGCTCATGCCGGGAAGAGGCATCGTTTTGAAACGCGGAGACGCGGAGGAAGAGGAAGAGGAAGCGGATGGCGGTGCCGTCGCCCGGCTTCTCTGCGTCTCAGCGGTTCATTTTCTCCCGGAGAGTCTCTCAGCGCAACTGCCGCCAGAACATGATCGCGGAAATGGTGAGGCCGATCGCCGTCACGAGACGGCGCGCTGCGCGCTGCGGGAGGCGCTGCGAAAAATGCGCGCCGAGGAAATAGCCGCCGAGCGCGCCGACGCTCATCACGCCGGCCTTTGGCCAGTCCACGAGGCCCGCGTGAATGAACCAGAGCGCGGCGACGACATTGATGAGCGAGCCGAGGAGGTTTTTGAGCGCGTTCATCTCGTGGATGTCGCGCAGCCCGAGAAAGCCGAGCGACGCGAGCATGAGGATGCCGATGCCCGCGCCGAAGTAGCCTCCGTACACCGCGACCGCGAATTGGAAAATGATCGCGAGCCACACGGCGCGATGATGCGGCGGCGGCGCTCCCATTTCTCGGATGCCCGCGAAACGCCGGAACGCGCCCTGCGCGAGAAAAAGGATCGTGGCGAACAGAATGAGAAACGGCACGAGCCGCGCAAAAATGCTCTCGCCCGTGCGCGTGAGCAGCACGCTGCCGAGCCACCCTCCGAGCAGGCTCACGGGCACGAAGCGCACGAGCCACGCGCGCACCGCGCCGATTTGCCGGCGGAAGCCGAAGATGCTGCCCGCGGTGCCGATGACGAGTGCGAGCGTGCTTGTGGCATTCGCGATGACCGCGCCGGTGCCGAAGAAAAGCAGCACCGGAAAAGTGAGCAGCGTGCCGCCGCCCGCGACGGCATTGATCGCGCCCGCCACCGCCGCCGCCGCACCGAGGCCGAGGATTTCGGAAAATGGCATCATGCGAAGATGAGAAACGTGTCGGTCGCGATGATGGCGTGCGCTTTTGCCCGAGACCGGAGCGCCGCGCTACGCAATGTCGTCAACCTCCACAATCATCACCAAGCCCACTGGGACATCGATCCAGTATGCGACGATGAAACGGTCCAACATCAGGTGATCAATCGGGCGTCCGGTCGAATCATTCACCGCATAATCCGCGGTGACGAACGGATGCCGCGCCAACTTCGTGCAGGTGTCCACCAGCTTTCGCTGCCGGCGCTTCGGCAGGGTGAGAATGAACTCGGCGACCGACTCGGAATAAACCGCGCGGTATTCCTTCATCTCAGCGGCCGCGGATCCGCGCCGCGAGATCGGCAGACGTTACCCCCCTCCCCTTTTTCATTTCCGCGACGCGTTTGGCCGCCGCCTTTTTCCACTCCGGCGTCTCGTGTTTCAGGCGGATGAGATACGCGAACAGTTCCCGCCGCTCTTGCTTGTTCAGGCGCGAAACTTCCTGTTTCAGTTCGAGGACGCTCATGGGCGAAAATGAATCATGCGTGCGCGACGCGGGCAAGCGGGCAGGCAGGCACACTTTCATCGCGTCACCACGAGGATGATGGCGCTGAGCATCAACGCCGCGCCGAGGAGCCGCCACGCGAGCGTGCGCCTGCCGAGTCCCTGCTCCGCATTTGCAAACCAATGGCCCACGAGCCAGACGGCGAGGATGCTGAAGAGCCCGCGCGCGGAGTAGATCACATTCGCGAGCGCCGCCTTGCCGTACAGCGCGACGGCGCCGACGAAGAGGACGGACTGCACGGCGAGCGCGCAGGCGGCGGGGACGAGCCACTTCCACGCCGCGCGCGGGAGCGCAGAGAGCGGAGTGCGGAATTTCGGAATGAGCGCGAGGGAAAGCACGCCGTTCATCGCATAGACGATGGGCAGCAGCCGCCCCGCGCCCCAAGCCGGACCCCATTTTTGCACGAGCACATCGAACGTCCCAAAGCTCGCGGCCGCGAAGCCCGCGGACAGAATAGTGATGCCGACATGGTTTGGGCGGCGGCCATCCTGCTTGCGGTTCAGCACGACGATGCCCACGGCGCTGAGCAGCACCGCCGCCCACAAGCGCGCGTCCACGCGGTCATTCGTGAGCAGAGGCGTGATCAGCGCGACGGCGACCACCTTCAGCCCCAGCACCGGCACGGCCACGGAGACGTCGCCTTTTTCCAGCGCGAGAAACTGCGCGAGCATCCCCGCGAAGAGGCACAGCGCCACGCACAGCGGCTGCCACAGCAGCGCGACGCGCACCGGCGGTCCGCCCATCGCGAGCAGGCTGGAAAAGAGCACGGCACCCGCGCAGTTGCAGACAAACGCCGTGCGCCACAGCCCCGCGCCCAGCGCGGAAGCCCGCTTCAGCAGCAGCGCGCTGATCGTGAAAACGAACGCACCCAGCAGCGGCAGGACGATGAGGGCGGTGGATGCGGGCACGCGCCGTTCATGTCAGAGCCCCGCGCGACGTGCACGGAAAACGGGCGGCTTTGGAGAATGCTTCGTGAGCGGTGATGCGATCGGTTATTGGCCTTGCTCACGGCTGTGATTGGTGACTGGTGACTGGTGATTGGCGATTGGTAGCCATGCACGATCGTCTCTCGGGAAATGACGAAGTCATCCAGCATCCGATGTGCGATCTCACGCCCACTGCAATCCCTCACCCCATGGAATATCCGGGCCGCAATGGGTTCTCACGAAGAACCATGAACAACTCAAAAATCAACTTTGCGCGGTTCGCACTCATGCTGATTTTCGCGGTGCGGATCGCCAGCGCGGCGGAGGACTTCGACGCATCGCACGCGCGCTACGATGCGGTGCTCAAGCAAACCGTGAAAAACGCGCGCGTGGATTATGCCGCGCTCAAGGCGCATCCCGAGGAACTGAACGGCTACCTCGACGAGTTGGCAAAAGTGCCGGCCGCCGCGTTCAAAAAATGGCCGGAGGCCGACCGGCTCGCGTGCCTGATCAATCTGTACAACGCGGCCACGCTGCAGTTGATTCTCGAGCATTATCCGCTGCGCAGCATCCGCAGCATCGGCACGCTGCCGGGGGCGGCGTGGCGCGAAGTGCGCGTGCGTTTTGGCGGGCAGATTTTGTCGCTGGATCATTTGGAAAACAAAATCATCCGCGTGGAATACCGCGAGCCGCGGATTCATTTTGCGCTCGTGTGCGCGGCGCTGGGCTGCCCGCCGCTGCGCTCGGAGGCGTACGTGGGCGCGCGGCTGGGCCGGCAGCTCGACGACCAGGCGCGGCAATTTCTGGGCGAGTCGGCGAAGAACCATTTCGAGGCCGCGACCTCGACGCTTTTTCTTTCGCCCATTTTCCAGTGGTACGATGAGGACTTCACCAAATCGGCGGGCTCCGTGGCCGCGTACGTGAAGCCATATTTGCCGAAGGCGCAGAGCGAGGCGATGGCCGCGTCGCGGCAAGTCACGGTGCGATTTACGAAATACGACTGGGCGCTGAACGACTCGGCGTCGCGCTGACCGCGGGCGATTTCCGCAGCCGCCAGCGCCCAGCGGCGAGGCCCGCGAAAATGAGCGCGAGCGCGATGCCCTGCTGGTGCGAGAAGCCGAGGAAGCGTTCCGGCCGGCCGTCGGCGCGCAGCGGATCCAGGAGAAGCCGAAGCGTGCCGTAAAAAATCAGGTAGGCGCAAAACGCGACGCCGCGCGGCACGCGGGCGGCCTCGATGGACTTCAGGATTTTCGCGGTGGCGAGCATGATGAGCAGCAGGCCGGCGGATTCGTAGAGCTGCACGGGATGCGGCGGGCGGCCGCCGCAGCAGCCCTGCGCGAAGCAGCCCACGCGGCCAATCGCGTGGCCGAGCGGCAGCGCGACGGCAAAATAATCCGCGCCGCGCCAGAAATTCAGCCGCTGGAAAAAGGCGAAGGCGCCGCCGACGAGGAGCGCGCCGGCCAGCCCGCCGAAGAACACAAAGCCAGTGCCGAAGTCGGCCCAGAAGCGCAGTTCGCCCGAGGCGTAGTGCCGCCAGCCGAGCGCGGCGAACAATCCTTTTGCGCCGACCACGGCACCCGCGACCATCAGCCAGAGCGCGGACCAAAGTTGATTTTCCGACAGGCCCATTTTCCGCCGCTGGCGCAGCAGCCAGAAGATCGCGGTGAGCGCGCCGGTCGCGGCAAAAAAGCCGTACGCGTTCACGCCGCGGCGGCCGCGGTTTTTTCCGCGCGGTAAAATTCCTCGCGCAGGCCGAGGGCGTTGACGGCGCACATGGATTTCAATTCGCCATTGATGGGGACTTTGAACGCGCAGACCTCGAGCCGTTCCTGCCCGAGCGGCGTGGCGAGTTCCGCAGCGCTCATGAAATGATGGCTGACGATGGTGAAGTAGCGCGCGCGCCAAGTCCCGGCGCGCCAGCGCAATTTCGCGAGCTGCGGGAGCAGGCGGGTGAGCGCGAAAAACCCGTGGCGCGCCGCAAAGGCCGCGGCGCGCCGCAGCGCCTGGCGCGCGCCATCGAATCGGAAGGAACCGCCGCTCGCGCGATCCAGCAGTTCATTCAGCACGCGCATTTCGCCGGGCTGATCGCGGCGGTAAAGCGGCACGAGCCGCGGGGCGCGATCCTTCGCGGGAGGCACGGCGAGGCCCTGCACGAAACGCGTGCAGGCCGGGTGCCCGAGCCAGCCTTCGCCGCGGGAAATTTCCGCGTCGCCCGCGCCCGCGGCGATCTGCGCCCAGAGTTCGTCGGGCGTCACCCCGCGCAGATGGGCCTGCGTGCGCCCGACTTCCGCCAGCGGCTGGAAGCTCACCATTTTGAACGCATCCGCGAGGCCGAGAAAACAGCGCACGATGCCCGCGACGCCGGCGAGATTTTCGCGGGCGACGGTGACGGTCGAAGCGGCGGTGAGCGGGCGGCCCGTCGCGCGGCGCGCTTCGCGGATGATCGCGGCGAATTCGGCGCGCAGCGGATCGAGTTCCGCCTCGGTGCGCGCGCGGGCAAAGTGGTCGCGTCGGCCGCGCTGCGTGGTGTCGATGTGGATGCTGATCTCGCTGAGGCCGCCCTCGGTCATGAGCCGCGGGAGCAGGCCGGGCTGGCGTCGGAAAGTCTCGCCGTGCGTCATGAGCATGGGCACGAGGCCGATTTCGCGCGCGTAGCGGATCATCGCGATGACCTCGGCCTCGTCGCGGAGGGAAACTTCGCCGTCCGTGATCTGCACATTGCCCGCCGGCCCGAGCCACGCGCGGAGTTCGTGCAACTGCGCACGGATTTCCTCGAGCGCCCGGGGCCGCGCCTTGTTCGCATCCGCGCCGAGATAGCAGCCCGCGCAGGCGAAATCGCACCGTGGCATCGCCCCGATCGTCGCGCCGCAGCCCGCGAGGTGCCGCCCGAGAAATTGCGTCGGCCCGCGCAACGCCTCCGGCAGCCGCGCCCACGCCGCCGCGAGCGCGGAGCGGGCGTCCGCGATCTGCCGGGCAAAAGTCATACGCTGATTTAGCGCGGCGGCGGCGGCGATTTTTGCGCGGGCGAGTTCGGGTCCGCCTTGGATGAAGTGACGCACGCCGTGCCCGCGGCAAACACCGCGGCAAGGCCGAGAAGGAGGAGGATGTTTTTAATCATAGGGATGATCCACAGAGCGCGGCGCGGCGAAATTATTCCCGCACTTTCCCGGTGCCGCACATGGCCCACCCACTCACGCGAAAGGCCTTTCCAGAATCTCGTGGCGTGCTTGGAAAAGGCGAGCTTGGGAAAAAATGGCTTCATCGCGAAGGGTCCGAAGAATGCGCAGGTTTCGGGGTTCCGCGCCCGTTGGTGTTTTTTTTGGCCTTCGTCGTTGGCGGTTTTAAGCCCTGATAATCCGTATGTTCCTCGATCGCGGCCCCGGAATTCCGCCTCGAGATCGCGCGCGAAGCTTCGAGCCGCTCTCGTCTTTGAGTGCCGCGCGTTACGCCGCCGCTGTCACAAAATTCTGTCTGTGCAGCGGATGCCGGGGATGTGCGAGAAGTGCTTGTCGAAGGTGAGCACGACCGCGCCGATGCGCCGGGCGCAGCAGGCGATGAGGATATCCGTGAGCGGCAGGATCACGCCGGTGCGATCGAGCTGCCAGGCGAGGTGCTCGGCGTCGGCGAGGAGGCGATTGTCCAGTGGCACGGAGAGCATCACATCCCAGCGGGCGCGGAATTTTTTCAGCAACCCGGCGTCGCGGATGCCGCGGGCGACCTCAGCGCGCACGATGCCGCAGGTGGCGATGTCGCGCGAAAATGCGATATGCTCCAGCTCCCGCAAGGGGTGCCGGCCCGCGCGCATGTGATCGATGTACCAGCAGCTATCTACGAGGACGGGGCTTGCGCTCATATTTTACGGGCTTCTTCGGGACGGCGGTGTGCGTGGATTTCGCCGGGGTCTCGGCGACCTTCGCCGGAAAATCTTCGGCCTCCGCGCCCGGATCCACCCATGCGTTTTTCCAGTCTTCGGAACTCATCCCGAAATCGTCCTTCGCCAATAATTCCCTCAATTTGTTTCTTCTGTCCATTTCGTGAAGTGCGAGGTGAATCGCTTCGGTTTTTGTCTTCGCGCCCGTCGTCTCGCGCACGCGATCGAGGAGTTCGTCGTCAATGTTGAGTGTGAGTTTCATGCACGCATCATACATATCGAATACGGACGCACAAGGTATTTGTCTGTATGTCTTCCTCCCGGAATTTCAGCGTGCTCGTTCCGGACGCGCGGCGCTCGTGTCCGCAGGATTTCGCGACGTTCCGGTGGCTAACGGCACCTGAAGTCATTGCCGCTTGCCGCCTCCGCACGCGGATGAAATACGGGCGCGTGATCATTCAGGCATTTTTTCTCGCGACGATTCTCGACCAGCTCCGCGCGGAGCACTGGGGCTGGACGGCGCTCGGCTTCGCGGCGCAGGGACTTTTTTCCATGCGCTTTCTCATCCAGTGGCTCGCGTCGGAGAAGCAGCAGAAATTCGTCATGCCGATCCAATTCTGGCATTTCAGCATCGTCGGCGGCTCGCTGAATCTGCTCTACGCGGCGCACCTTTGGAAGATGCCGCTCATCTTCGGTGCGGTCGCGTCGCTCTTTACTTCCACGCGCAGCTTCATGCTGCACCGGCGCGGGCTCCGGGCGGAAAAACTTGGGAGCTGAGAGAAAACCGCGGGGTGCATTTTCGGCACGGAAGCTCCCGAGATGAATTTGGAAACTATGAAATCAGGAAAGGCAGAGCGGACATCCGCAGTTCTTGCGCTTGATGTTCACCTTCATCGTTTCATGGATTCCAAATTGAATCGTGGCGCGCGCATCTCTCAACTTGGCGAGCCGCCGATGGCGCTCTAAGTTCGCCGCCCATTTTCCATGAGCACTGCCAGCGACCTCATCTACCTCGACAACAATGCGACCACGCGCGTGGACCCTGCCGTCGTCGAGGAAATGCTGCCGTGGCTCTCGGAAAATTACGGCAATCCCTCGAGCGGATACCGCTTCGGCCAGAAGGTGAATGACGCGCTGGAAGTCGCCCGCGGCCGCGTCGCGACGCTGCTCGGCTGCGAGCCCGGCGAGGTGCTTTTCACGAGTTGCGGCACCGAGAGTACGAATGCGGCGATCCACTCCGCACTCGCGATGGACCGCGACCGGCAGCACATCGTGACCACGCGCGTCGAGCACAGCGCGACTTTGAAAACGTGTGAGCTGCTCGCAAAACGCGGCCATCCCGTGACTTGGCTCGGCGTGAATTCCGACGGGCAGATCGACCTCGCCGAACTCGAGCGCGCCATCACGGACGAGACCGCGCTCGTCTCCATCATGTGGGCCAACAACGAGACCGGCGTGACTTTTCCCGTCGAAAAAATCGCGGACATCGTGCGCGAGAAAGGCGCCGTCTTTCACAGCGACGCCGTGCAAGTCGTCGGCAAGATTCCCTTCGTGCTGCGCGACATGAAAGTGAGCCTGCTCTCGATGAGCGGCCACAAGCTCCATGCGCCGAAAGGCGTCGGCGTGCTCTACGTGAACCGGCGACTGAAATTTTCGCCGTTCCTCACCGGCGGAGGGCAGGAGGGCGGACGCCGCGGCGGCACGCAAAACACCGCCAGCATCATCGGCCTCGGCAAGGCGTGCGAAATCGCGACGCAGCAAATCGCCCACGAGGAAACCGCCGTGAAAAAACTGCGCGACGATTTTGAAAACGGCATCCTCGCCCGAGTCGAAGGCGTGCAGATCAATGGCGACGGCACGCACCGCCTGCCGAACACGACGAGCCTCGCCTTCGACGGCGTCGAGAGCGAGGCGATGCTCATGCTGCTCGACCAGCGCGGCGTCTGCTGCTCCGCCGGTTCCGCTTGCACCACCGGCCAGCACGAGCCCTCGCACGTCCTCCGCGCGATGGGCTTCGACGACACGCGCGCCCGCAGCAGCCTGCGCTTCTCCTTCGGCCGCTTCAACACGCCCGAAGACGTCGCCCGCGCGCTGGAGATCGTCCCGGCGATCGCCGCGAAAGTGCGGCGCGTCGCGGCAGCGGCGTAGGCGTTTGCGACCGCGCGGGCTGTCGGTTTAGGGTGTCGCGTGCCCGGTTCACATGATCTCAACGGAGTACAAAATGGGATTCTGAATCAGTTCGGCGATCAGCACCGCGTTCCGGCGTAGCAGGGTCTCGACTTGCTGTGGGGTTGAGTTGCCGCAGCGGAGCCAGACGACTTTGGGAGGCGCACCGCAGAGTCGGCTGCGCTCTGCGAAATCGCTGTCCTGCGTAACGATGCAAAAGCCGTTGTCTTTCGCATAATCCAAAAGTTGATCGTCGGGCGCACGGTCGGGTGCGCGCCGTGGACATGCGCCGAGTCTGGAAAAAAGTCCGCGAGGGGGGCGGGCAGCCTGTGGCTAAGGTTCTGGTCGAAAAGCAGCTTCACGCTGCGGAGCCGACGAGGTGAGAGTCGCGGTCGGCTGCGTAGGCGAGGGAAGCCCGGATGTCCTCAAGCGTCAGTTCGGGGAACTCCTCGATAATCTGCTCGTTGGTCATGCCAGCGGCGAGCCAGCCGAGGACGTCGTAAACTGAGATGCGCATCCCGCGGATACACGGGCGTCCACTGCGTTTGCCGGATTCGAGCGTGATGATTTCTCGGTAGTTCATGCGGTCATGGCGACGGCATTTCGGTGCTTGGAGCAATGCGTGCGAGACCCATCTCGCCGACGGGTAGTGGGCTACTTTGAAAACTTTCTCAACTTTCCTCTTGCGTAACCCAGCTACTAAGAAAGCGCTGAACAAATCGGGTTTGCGCGGCGGAGCTTGAGTTGTGATGAGTTTGGCGAGAACACTGGAAGTATTCGCCGCAGGAGGAGGGACTGGCGAGCCGGTCGCCGGGGAAAACGCTTGAAATGATTGCGTTTTCAGTGAGCCGCCTGGCTCTTTTCCACGGTGATGCGCCAGCGGCGCTCAGCAGCGGGCGTCGGGCGATGAAGAGGTTGGCCAGTGCGAAGAGGCTGTGGAGCTGGGCCGTGTTCTTCGCCAGACCACGGTAGCGCGTCTTCCGGTGTTTAAAGAGGTTCTTGATGATGTGAAAGGGAGGTTCGACCCGGGCGCGCACCTGCGC
>JBBQJR010000080.1:0-10447 GCA_038326125.1 Chthoniobacterales bacterium | reverse complement strand
CCTTTCAAAAGGAGAACAACATCGGCTTTCTCAAGGAGGATGGAAACAGCGCGGCCAGCTACCTCTCCCTTTTGAACCGTCAATTGGCCGATTTGAGAACCGAAGCGGATCTCCTCCAGCTTCTCGACCTCGATCAGAATTTGGATCGGCCCCAAGTCGCCCCGTCCTCGGGCGAGAAGTCTGGGGGGCGTGCCGACATGCTCGCCTCCCAGTCCGGCCCGCTTGGAGAATACCTGAAGGCCAAGCAATCCATCAACCAGTTGAAGGCGGACCGCGACGAACTGCTGCAATCGCTGAGGCCCAAGCATCCTTCCATCGTCGCGCTGGAGGAGCAAATCGCCAAGGCCGAAGCCTTGCTGGACACCTACAAAAAGCTGAGCCAGGAAGCGCTGCAGAGCCGCCGCGCCTCGATCAATGTGCAGATCGAAAATCTGGAGAAGACGATCAAGATTTGGGAAGGGAAGGCCCTCGATCTCGCGCGGCGCATCGCGGACTGGGACAAGATCCGCTCAACCATCGATCGCACCAAGGCGCAATACGATCGTGTCAATTCCAACCTGCGGAGCGTGGACGTGCAGAAAAACACCGACCAGGAGACCGTCGCGATTTTTGGCCAGCCGAGCCCGGCAAAAAAAATCCAGCTCGAGCTGAACAAGCTCCTCCTTATCGGCGGCATCAGCGGTTTCGTCCTCGGCCTGCTCATCCTCTTCACCCTCGACAAGCTCGACGACCGCATCGGCTCGTTCTTCGAATTCCGCGAACGCTTTCCCGAGCCGCTGCTCGGCCAAGTCCCGCGCGAACTCGGCAAGGCCGGCATCTCCATGCTTGCCTCGAACGATCCGCGCCACGCGCTGCTCGAGTCCTTCCGCACGCTGCGCTCGTCCATCATCTTCCTGCCCGTCGAGGGCGTGCGGCCCAAGACCCTGCTCATCACCAGCGCCACGCCCGGCGAGGGCAAAACGACCATCGCGGCGAACCTCGCGATCACCTTCGCTTTTTCCGGCGCGAAGACGCTCCTCGTGGACGCCGACCTCCGCCTCGGCCGCATCGCCAAGGCCTTCAACATTGACAGCGAAGTCGGCCTTTCCGACGTGCTCCGCCAGCGCACGCACTGGCGCGAAGTGATCGTCCCGACCTCCACGCCGAATCTCTCGATCCTGCCCCGCGGAAAAACGCTGCCGCATCCCGCCGAGCATTTCCTCGGCAAAGTCACCGACCAGCTTTTGCAGGAGCTTTATTCTGAGTTTGACTACATCATTTTCGACACGCCGCCCGTCATGGCAGCCGACGATGTCCTCAGCCTCGCGCCGAAAATTGACGGCACGATTTTCGTGATCCGCTTCTCCACTTCCTCCGCGCGCCGCAGCCGCACGGCGATCAATCTTCTCGTGCAGCGGCAGGCGAATCTCCTCGGCGTCGTCTGCAACGACGTCCGCCTCGCGGAATCCGAATACGGCTACGGCAACTACTACCAGTACTCCGCCTACCGCGAAAACGCCGACGCGGACGAGCCGATCAAGTCGCTGAAGTAGCGGACGGGCGGTTTTTTTAAAAAAGGCCCAGGCGCGCTGTCGCGTTCGCTCGTGGCATCACTGCCAATCGCGCCCGCCAAATCGCAGCCACGCGTTCCACGCTGCCTCCCAATTTCGCACCTCCTCGTGGAACTGCGCCTCGATGAAAGTGAGGTAGGACGGTGAATTTGGAAGCGCCTGCAGCGTGCGCAGCGTGGCGAGCGCGTCGCCGGTTTTTCCGAGGGAAAGTTGCGTGCGGTAGAGCTGGAGGCCGACGCCGATGTCATCAGGGCGAACGCGGAAAAGGCGATCGAGGTCGGCGAGCGGCTTCGTGTCTTCGCTCTTCGGCAGGGCGGGGACGGGCGTGGCCTCGCGCGCGATTTCGCACGCGTTTTCAAAGTCCTTCCGGTCTGCGTAGAGTGTCGCGAGCCAGCGCCAGCCGTCGTGCTGCCACTCGGGATTGGCGAGTAGCTTGGTAAAAAGGAGCGCCCGATCGCCATTTTGATACCACAGCGAAAACAGCCTCCGCTTCTGCGTGCTGTTGAGCGACTCGAGCTTCGGTTCCGCCTCGACGAGTTGACCGATGAGCAGCTCGCACTCGAGCCGATCCGCCTTGCTCAAAAAGATCAGCAGGTAGGCCGGATTACTCCGCGCCAGCCGCGCGAGCGCCGCATGCATCCCGAGCCGGTGGCCGGCCCAGTCGAGCATGTGATTGTACATCGCCGGTCCGTTTTCGCCCGCGCGGCGCAGCGCCTCGAGCCACGCATCGAACGCGAGCGCCGGCTGCCCCGCTTCGATCCAAGTCTTGCCTTCCGCAAAGCACAGCGCCGCCAAATGCGGTTCGAGAAAACGCGCGGTCGCAAAATCCCAGCCCGCGCCCCAGACGGAGAACGCTTCCGCCACGTGCGCCACGCCGCGCGCGTAGTACAGGTCCGCCTCGAGCGGCGTGATGCGCAGCGCGTCGTTCGCCGTGACCACTGCGGCGGCGTGCTCCTTCGCGAGATTCTGCCGCTCGACGCGCTCCGCAAGCCGCGCGACCGTGGCGAGCGTGGGCGCGGTGCGGTCGAGGCGTTCGGAAAAAATGGACATGAACCACCATCCCGCGATCGCGGTGAGGAGCACGCCGAGCGCGCGAAAAACCGGCGCGACCCAGCGGCGTCGTTCGAGGGTGCGTTGCGGATGCAGCGCGAGCCCCGCGAGGAAAATCGCGGGCCACGCCGAGCCGGGCCGGTGGCCGGACACATCGCCGAAGGAATGCAGCGCAAACGCCACGCCGCAGACCATCGCCGCGGAGCGCAGCGCGCGATCCGAGCCCGGGGACATCGGCAGGCATTGCCGCAGCCACAGCGCAAACGCCGCAGCCACGAGCGCGACCGCGGGCCAACCCATCTCGACGGCGAGCCAGAGCCAGTCGCTCTCCGGATGCAGCGCGTGATTTTGATCGGCGGATTTTTCGCGCGCCATCGCGAAGACGGGCGCAAAATTTCCGAGCCCCTGCCCGAGCCACGGCGCGCTCGCGGCGAGATGCAGCGCGTCCTTTTGAATGCGCACGCGATAGTCGAGCGGCGCATCGTGCGAGAGCGTTTGCACGCGCTCCAACGATCCGCCGCCGAACACGAAGAAGCCCGTGAGCAGCAGCGCGAAGCCCGCGACGGTGAGCGCGCCGCCCTTGCGCGTTGCGGATTGCGCGAACGACAGCAGCACCCACGCCGCGATGCCGCCGAAAAAAAGCAGCACGCCCGCGCGCGAAAAAGTCTGCACGACGGCGAACGCCAGCACGGCCACGCCACCGACCCAGAACCACGCGTCTTTTTTCCGCCGCTCAAATGCATCGAAGGCCAGCGCCGTCGCCATGATGCCCGCGAGCGCGAAGACATTCGCCGTCTGATTGCGGTTGGGAAAAATGCCGAAGCCATTCATCGAGTTCAGCACCGCCGGCCAAAACGGCACGCGCCACGTTTTGCCCAGCGTCACGAGCGCCACGGCAGCGAGGATCACCACGCCGCCCGCGTACCATTTTGCCGCCTGCCGGCGCGCGCGCGAGCCCCACGCCTGCGTCGCGAGATAGAGTGTAAAAACGAGCGCGGCGAAAAGCAGGCACGCCGCGTGGAGGCTCACCCACGGCTGCGGCGAGAAAGTCTCCGGCAGCTTCACGCGAAAATCCGTGGTGAGTGTGCGCCGCCATTCCGGCATCGCCAGCCAGCGCGCGGGCAGAAAGGCCGTGCCGGCGATCACCAAAATCGCGACCGCCAGCAGCCACCACACCGCGCCGGGCGAGCGGCGCGGCGGCGAAATCAGCAGCAGCGCTCCGAGTCCGAGCAGCAGCAGCGCTTGCGCCCACACTTGCGTGGCGATGCCGAGCGCCGGACCGAGCAGCGCGAGCGCCGCGAGCGCGACGACCCGTCCGCGCGGGATGGATTCAGTCCGCCGTTCCATTTTTCGGATGAAGCCCCCGCGATAAAATAAATCGGCCGGTCGCGCTTGTCTCGGCGCCGCTCACTTCGCGCCGCCCGCCTCCACCACTTTTTGCGCCGCGGCGATGTAGTCCATGATGCGCGTCTTTTCTCCGTCGCTGAGATTGGCGCGCCGGCCCATGTTCGCGACCATCCGCTCCCAGCCCGGGAGCGAACGCGCGTCGAGCATCTCGAGATCGTGGCACTCGGTGCAGCGGCCGGTGTAAAGTTTGCGGCCTTCCAGAAGCGCGGGCGTCGGCGTGCTCACCCTGGCGAGCGAGACAAACGCCGGCGTGATCTGCGGCGACGTGCGCTCCTCAAACGCCGAAGCGAGTTCTTTGCGCAAGCTGCGCAAGTCCGCGTGGTCGGTGCAGAGCTTCAGTCCATCGTCGATCGCGCTCAGCGCGTGGATCGCGCCGTTGTCGAGCCGCCGCATTTTTTTCGCCGTCTTGCAGAGCGAATCTGCCTCCTCGAGATCCTTCTGCACGAGCGGCTGCATCGCTTTCAACTCCGCGTGCGCGGGCTCGGCCTCGAGGCCTTCCAGGATGTGCTTCGACGCCGCGACGAGCTGCTTCAGCGCGAACGCCTGCCGTGCGAGTAAGTACGCGCGCTGCGAAGTCGCGACGCGTTTCGCAAGGTCCGCACGATCCAGTTTCGTCGCGGGTGCCGTGAGGCCGGCGACCTGCGCGCCGAGCCGATCCGTGCCTTCGTCGAGCGGCAGCGCGAGGCTCGGCAGGCCGGCCTTCGCGAGTTGCTCCGCGGTGTCGCGCAGCGTTTGCAGCGAAGTGGTCGCCGCCGTTTTCAGCGCGGGATTTGCGCGTGCCTGCAAGACGGCGGCGAGCGCGCCGTTCATGCGCGCGAAAAGTGCGCCGGCCACCGCAGCGGACTGCTTGTCCTGCGCAGCGCGCGTGAGCAGGCGTTTCGCCTCATCGTAGCGCTGCTCGCGAAAAGCCTCGGTTCCGCGCACGAGATCGAGCGACGCGTGCGGCGGCGCAGGTTCCACGGCCTCGGCTGGCAGCGAGAGCGCGACGAGCGTGCCGTCGTCCTTGAGGAACGACACGAAGACGAGCTTCCGCGACGCGTCGTGCTTGAGCAGCGTAAATTCCTGGCCTTTCGCCGCACCGAGAAAATTTTTGCCTTGGAAAACCAGCATCTCGCCATGCGTCATGCGCACCGGATCGCCGACGACAAACACCGGGGCTGCCGCGCGCACGAGGGCGAGTGTGACGAATGAAAGCACGGCCGACGCGAGGATTGCACCCCGTGATTTCGCCCCGGCGCGCTGGAGAAAAAAAGGACGCTTCATTGCATGGGACGAAAAAGTTCGACCGGTTTGCCGCCGCGCGGCACGGAAGTCGCGAGGAGGGGGATTCGGGCATTCATGCGCGGGACATTGGCGGACGCCGCACACGGGTTCAACCCGCATCTTGCCGCGCGGCTCGCACTCGCGTTTGGACTTGCCGCGTTCCGCCGCGCAAAATGCCGCGCATGATCGATCCCGACGAGCAGGAGCCCTACCGAGTCGAGCCCGACGGCGGGCGGTTCAAAGTCGTGGATTGGGAGGACAGCACGCTGTTGACGTGCGGCGATGCCGCGAGCGCCGCGCAGCATGTCGCGCTGCTGCGAGAGGCGTATCGTCGCGCTTTCAAAGCCGGCCTCCGCAAGGCGCGCAAAAGATCGTAGGCGCGCTCGGGAGATCGCGGACGCCCGCGCGCGCCGCAGATGTTTTTGGAATTCATCCGCGTCCGTCTGCGCTCATCTGCCGTTTGCCTCCGGCAGCGGCCCATTTTCGACCCACACTCTCACGCCACCAGCGGCGGCTCGAAACCAGGGCGATAAGAACGCGACACGATCTCCGCGTTCGCCTTCTCGTGATTTGTGAAGCGGCACGTCGCGCTGTTCCAGCGAAGGTCCTCGCCGGGGAAGCGCGTCGCTTTGACCGCAAGCAGCGCGGGCTCGGTGATGCGCCAGCCGATCGTGAGCGGCGTCCAAAGCGGCTTGTTTGCGCCGAGGCAATTGTCCGCCCAGTCCTTCCAATGATCGCGCGGCTCAACGGACGGCAGCGGCTCGTTGTCCACGACTTTGCCTTTGCGGAAGATGGTGGATTTTCCGTCGGCCTGCAGCAGCAACGCGCCGTCCTCGCAGACGACCATCGTGTAATTGGGTCCGGTCTTCGTGTCGGGCAATCCGAGCGCGGCGAAGGACGGTGCCTGCGCGCTGTCGCTGTATTGCACCACGAATTTCTCGCGCGCGAATTTCCCGCCGCCGGGGTAGGTGAGCGTGCTGTGGTTGTGGCCGGAGTGCGCGACGCCCGCGGGTTTCATCGTGTGCGTCTGCACCGCTTCCGGCGACGGCAGATCGTAGGCAAAGTAGAGCAGGTCGAGCAAATGGCATCCCCAGTCGGCGAGCTGGCCGCCGCCAGTCTCCCAAAATGAGCGCCAGCGTTTCGGTGCCAAATCCTCGCTGTACGGGAGGTCGGCGGTGAGCGGGCCGCGCCAGAGATTCCAGTCGAGTTCCGGGGGCACCGGTTTCGCGGGAGTGTAGTCGCTCCACGGCTCGACAAAGTACGTGCCGCGCTCCACCGGCCCGGTCCACACGTACGCCTCAACGGGGCGCCCGAGCTGATTTTTTCGCAGAATCTCCACGCACTGCATGCGGCCTTCCTTGCACGCACGCTGGTTGCCCATTTGCGTGATCACGTTTGGCCGCGCGGCGAGTCCGTCGCGGATCATGCGCAACTCGTCGAGCTGCTGCACGAGGGGCTTCTGCCCGTAGAGGTGCTTGTGGTGCTTCAGCGCCGTGAGCATGATCGGCGCGTGGTGAAAGTCGGGCACGTCGCAGATCACGGCGTCGAACTGCTCCGCGCGATTCGCGAATGCTTCTCGATAGTCCTGCAGCGTCCACGCACTCGGAAACTCCTTCGAGATTTTATCCAGCTCGCGCTTATCCACGTCGCAAAATCCCGCGAACTCGACCATCGGGTGATCCTTCAGTCCCTGCCGCTGCATCTTCGCGACGCCGCCGACGCCGATGTGAAAAATTCGCAGCTTGCTGTTCTTGTTCACCGCCGCGCGCGCGCGGAGCGACAGCGACGCAACGCCTGCGGTAAGGATCGCGCCGGATCTGAGGAACGTGCGGCGGGTGATGGGCGAAATGGGGAGCGGGGACGAGTTCATTTTCATGGTGGGTGAAAGCATGATGCACCTCGCCGCGCGCTGCTCAACCTCAATGGCGACACGATCCCGAATTCCGCCGCGCTACTTCAGCGTCTGGATGAAAAGGATGATCGATTCGATCTGCGAATCCGTGAGCGCACCGGCGTAGCTGGGCATGGCGTATTCGCCGCGCTCGTATCCGGCGACGATTTTGGCGGAGGGTTCGAGGATCGATTCGCGGAGATAAGCGGCGTCGGCGACGCAGTGGCCCTTCTTTTTTTCCGCCGTGAAAAAATCACGCTCGCTGCCGAAGAGTCCCTTCCACGTGGGGCCGACGTGCGCGAAATCTTTCCCCTCCGGGGAGTGGCAAGCGGCGCAGCCGAACATCGTCGCGAGCCGCCGGCCTTCCTCGACGGTCGCGGGCGCGGCCTTCTGCGCGGTGGCGGCGCGCGGGGTGAGGTCCACGGTGATGTTTTCGAAGCCCTCGGCGCGCGGATCGAACTTGGGAAGTTCGTACGGCGTGGTATAGGCGTTGCCTTCGATGTTTTTGAGTGGCACGGAAGTCGAGGTCCGAATCTTAACGCCGTCTTTCTCAACGGAGTCAAACTTGAGGTAGGGAATCATATCGAGCGACCAGCCGACGCGAAGTTGCATGACTGGCTTCATCCCCGGTACTCCGATGAAAACGCTGCACCCGTCCTTGGAAACATACGCGCTGCTCGCGGCGAGGTAGTCTTGTCCGGGCTTGCCATCCTCTTTGAAAAGTCCGGAGCCGTATTTGAACGTGCGGATGTAGTGAAAAGTCGCGAGCGAGTAGCGCGTGGTATCGGTCGCCTTGGTTGCATCCAGAGGACTTTCAAAGCGCAGCAGCACGCCCTTGTCCATCGGCACGATTTCGCGCGGCAGCGTGCAGGGCGCGCCGGTCCAGCGCACGCGCGCGAGACCGGCGATGCGCGTCGCCGTCGTGCCCCAGCCGATGATTTGAAAACCGGCGATGTAGAGCTGTCCGTCGGCCGGATTCACGGAGCCATTCAGCGGCGGAAAATCGAACGCGCTCGTGATGCTCACGACGGCAGCCTGCGGCTTCGCGGTGCGGTGGTTGAACAGCACGCGGAAAAGCTCGGGCTTGTTGAAGCCGATGTGGACAAGTGAGTCGTTGAGCGCGCCCATCTTCGCGCCGAAGAGCCACACCTGCGAAATGGCCGATGCATTCACCGCGTGCGGAATCCACGTCAGCGGATCGGCGATGGGCGCGGGATATTTTTCCTTCGGCTGAAGCTCGCTGAGGAAGCCGTGAAATTCGTTATCGCGCACGATGTAGAGCGGCGTGCTCGGCACATATTGCCCCTCCTGATCCGCGGCGGTGACGAGCCCCGTGCGGATGTTCACGCCGATATTCGGCTGGCGAAAGCCCCAGCCAAGTTTCGTGGCCTGCGCGCCGTCGGCGGAGATGCGGAGCACGCTGCCATTGTCTTTTCCGATGGTGGTGGCTTCCTGGCCGCCTTTCGCGATCACAAATTCGCCGCCCGGCGCGAGACGAATGCCGCTGGGAAATTCGCGCATGTCCGCGGTCTGCGCGAAGGCGTTCGAGAAAAGTTCATGCACGTCCGCCTCGCCGACGCCGCGCGTGTCGCGCAAGCGCCAGATGCCGTTGCGGTCGAAGACGAAAATCTCCTCGTCGCGAATCGCGAGCGACATCGGCTCGTGCAGGCCGGAGGCAAAGCGCCGCCATTGAACCGGACCGTCCTTTTCACCGAGCCCGCGGATGAACCACACGTCGCCGTCGAGCGTGACGCCGACGCCGGTGCCGTCTTTCAAAAACTGAATGTCGCCGAGGCGCACGTCGCGCTTCCACGGGTTGTCGAGCGGCAGCGCGACATCATCCACGACGTAGGCATCCTTCGCGGCGGAAATTTTAATGTTGCTCACGACCTCCTGCGGCCAGCGGCGTGCGGGCGCGGCGCGCGGAATCTCGCGCGGCCTCACCACCGGCGCGTGCGCGGCGTCCGCGATCGTGAGGCAAAAAAGCGCGGGCTTCTCGTGCGCGGGCACGCGGACGATCCACATCGCGGCATCCTCGACCATCTCCGCGGTGTGCTGCGCGTGCGGCGTGCAGAGCATGAGCGACGCGACGACTTCCTCGACCGCACCGTTGTTCTTCGCGCCAGCGATGAGCAGCAGCGGCTTCGCACTCGCACCGACTTCGATGTGCCGCTCGATCACCGGCTGCCCGTCCTGCTCGGAGACCGTGCTCCACTCCCGCACGCTCGCGCCCGCCGCGGTGTATTCGAGCACCACACCGCCTTCGACGAGACGCACCGCGGTGAATTTTCCCATCTCCGCCGGAAGAGGTCCGCGGCCGACTTCCGTGGGCGTCGGCGCGGGCTCGCGCGGGTCTTCGAGCACGGCGCGCTCGCCGCTCTGCCAGCCGGGATAAACGCCGTTCGAGAGCCACAATTTTCCGTCCGGCTGCGGCGCGGGAAATTGTCCGCCGGGCGTCTTGCGGCTGGAGTCGTGATACGACCCGGGCGCGAGCGCTTTCGCCGTGACGCCCGGCCCGCGCCACACCGCGGCGACGCGCAGCAGGTCCGTGTCAAAGCACACCCAGCAGTCGTGACCGAGATTCAGCACGAGGCCGCGCGGCGTGAGATTGTTCGCCGCGATCCCGGTGTGCCGCGCATCGAGTACGGAGGAAAAAAACGGGAAGTCCGGCTCGACCCACGCGGCCCACGGCGAAGGCTCCGCGGGCTTTTTGATTTTCGCGGGCTTGTCCACGTTCGGCGCTGCGTGGCCCGCCGCGAGGAGGCTGAACAGCGCCACCGCGAGCGCGCAAACGCGACGCGTGGAAATTTTACGAAGCGACGGCGGCAGGGGCAGGAGGTGCATGGAAATGGCGGTGTGGTCCGCATTCATGCCGAATCTCCCGCGCGGCTCAAGTGTCGCGGTGCAATTTGCGCGCTAAACCGGCGGCGCACCCTTGCGCTGGCCGGACTTGCCGGGCGCGGCTTTGCCGGGTGCGGCCTTGGTCCCACCGGGCGCTGCCTGGCCCGGACGCGCAGCACCTGCGCGCGTGCCGCCGGAACGCGCGGCAGTGGCTCCGGTCCGACCGGACGCGCCACCCGGACGCGCCCCCGAACCCGCGCGTCCTGTCGCGACGACAGGTCCTCTGGACGTGCCACCCGGACGCGTCCCCGAACCCACGCGTCGCGTCGCGACGACAGGTCCTCTGGGCGCGACGACGACACCCGGACGGTACGCCCGGCGCACGCCCGGCGCATACAATGGTTCTACGACGGCGGGTCCGTACGGGCGGCGATAGTAGCCGGAG
>JBBQJR010000079.1:0-10570 GCA_038326125.1 Chthoniobacterales bacterium | reverse complement strand
CAGGTCGCGGATGACGGGGAATGCCCGCACGCGGAATGGCTCGACGTAGATGGTGTCACCGTCCTTGAATTTCCGCATGTAGAGCTGGCAGACGGTGGTCTCGCTCGGGCCGTGCGGGATGCCGTTGATCGTGAGCGAGCACGTGCCGCAGATGCCTTCGCGGCAATCGTGGTCAAAGGCGATCGGCTCGTCGCCCTTGCGCGTGAGTTCGTCGTTCACGATGTCGAGCATCTCGAGGAAGGACGCCTCGGCGGGGATGCTGTTCGCGGTGATGTCCACGAGGCGTCCCTCGCTTTTTTGATCCTTCTGACGCCAGACTTTGAGTTTCAGATTCATGTGCTCGGTGGTGTTGGAAAATTACGCGGGATCGCACTTTCGGAACCCGGAAGGCAGGAAACGGAGAAGGCCACAGTCGCAGTCGCGGAGTTTCTTGGATTCATGGCTTCCAAATTCAAAACGGAATACCATTGAAAGCTAGGGCTTGGACGCAATGAACTCGCTCCACAGCGGGTTGAGCGCCTTGCCGGTGATCTCCTCGAAAATCGCGTCGGTGTACTTTCCCGCACGCAGCGCGGCGTCGAGCGTGCGCACGGCGCGGCGGTCGTATTTTACGATGATCCACGCGAGGAATGCGCCGGTCGTCGAGTAGCCGTCGCGGTAGCTCGCTTTCGCGGGATCGATCCGGCGATGCGGCACCTCAGGCTCGTAGTGCCAGTAGCGCACGTAATCCGCGATGCCCTCGGTGAGCCAGCCCGCGTCCTGCGGCACGCCGTGGTAGTCCTGAATGGCGTGCGTCATCTCGTGGATGATCATGCCGAAATCCTCGGGATGTTTTGTGATCCACTCGGTGCTAATCGTGAGTCCCTCGGCAGTGCGAAACGCGGGCAGCTTCGGCAGCGACTTGAAAAGCAGCGTGAGCGTTGCGGGTGGCTGGAATTTTTCCGTCGCGAGCAAACGCGCGACCTGCGGCCACCATTCGCGGACCTGCTGCGCCGCCTCGTCCGCCCAACTGCGGACAAAGTCCGAAGGCGCGCCATCGAACACAACTTTCACTTCTGGCGCGGCGATGGCCGCAACCGTGAGTGGCAAGCGCAGCGCGGCGAGCGGCTTTTCCGCGGCTTGCGCCACGAAGCCGACCAGAACTCCAAGGCCCGCTTGGAAGAGCACCGTCTTCATCAGCGGTAGCTGCGCACCGCGGGCTTCACGACTTCGTAGATCAGCGGCTCGGTGTGGCGCAGCGGCTTTGTGGTGGTGCCGGCGTATTCCCAGCACGCGACGTGGCAAAAATTCTCGTCGTCGCGCTTCACATCGCCGGCGCAGACCTTGCCACTTTGCACCTCGGGATCTTTTTCCGTGTACTGGAACTCCTCGCGGAAATGCCCGCCGCAGCTCTCGCGGCGTTCGAGCGCGTCCATGCACGTCAGCTCGCCGAACTCGAGGAAGTCCGCGACGCGGCCCGCTTTTTCGAGCGAGGCATTCAGCGAGTCGCCGCTGCCGGGGACGTTCACATTTTCCCAAAACTCCGCGCGCAAAGTCGGGATGCGCGCGAGCGCGCGGCTGAGGGATTTTTCCGTGCGCGCCATGCCGCACAGATCCCACATGAGGAGGCCGAGTTCGCGGTGAAAGTCATCCACGGTGCGCTTGCCCTTGATCGCGAGCAGCCGCTGTGTCTGCGCATTCGTCGCCTGCTCCGCGGCGCGGAATTCGGGGTGGTCGGTGCCGGGGCGCTGGTCCGGCGCGACGGTCGCGAGGTAGTTGCCGATCGTCGCGGGCAGGATGAAGTAGCCGTCCGCGAGGCCCTGCATGAGCGCGCTCGCGCCGAGGCGGTTGGCACCATGGTCGCTGAAGTTTGCCTCGCCGAGCACGAAGAGGCCGGGGACATTCGACATCAGGTTGTAGTCCACCCACAGCCCGCCCATCGTGTAATGCACCGCGGGATACACGCGCATCGGCTGCTCGTAGCCGCTCTCCGCCGTGATCTGGTGATACATGTCGAACAAGTTTCCGTACAGCGCCTTCACCTTCTCCGTGCCACGCACGCGGGCCTCGGCCTCGGAAATGTTCGCGCCGCCGATGGTGCCGCGACCGTAGCGGAGGATCGCATCGTGAAAATCGAGATAAACGCCGAAGCCGCCGGGGCCGACGCCGCGCCCGTCGTCGCACTGCGCCTTCGCGGCGCGCGAGGCGATGTCGCGCGGAGCGAGATTTCCGAACGCGGGATACATGCGCTCGAGATAGTAGTCGCGCTCGGGCTCGGAGATGTCCGCGGGATTGCGTGTGTCGCCTTTTTTCTTTGGCGCCCAGCAGCGTCCGTCGTTGCGCAGCGACTCCGACATGAGCGTGAGCTTGCTCTGAAACGAGCCTGCGACCGGAATGCACGTCGGGTGAATTTGCGTGAAACACGGATTGGAAAACAGCGCGCCCTTTTTGTAAGCGCGGTACGCGGCGGTGACGTTGCAGCCCTTCGCATTCGTCGAAAGGTAGAACACGTTGCTGTAGCCGCCCGTCGCGAGCACGACGGCATCGGCGGAGTGCGAGGAAATCGCGCCGGTCACCAAATCGCGCACGACGATGCCCTTCGCGTGGCCGTCCACGAGCACGAGTTCGAGCATCTCGGTACGCGGGAACATCTGCACGGAGCCCGCGGCAATCATGCGATTGAGCGACGAATATGCGCCGAGCAAAAGCTGCTGCCCCGTCTGCCCGCGGGCGTAAAAAGTGCGCGAGACCTGCGTGCCGCCGAAGCTGCGATTGGCGAGCAGTCCGCCGTATTCGCGCGCGAACGGCACGCCGAGCGCGACACATTGATCGATGATGTCCACCGAAACCTCCGCGAGCCGGTGCACGTTTGCCTCGCGCGAGCGGAAGTCGCCGCCCTTCAGCGTGTCGTAAAAAAGCCGCTGCACCGAGTCGCCATCGCCCTGGTAATTTTTCGCGCCGTTGATGCCGCCCTGCGCCGCGATGCTGTGCGCGCGCCGCGGCGAATCCTGGAAGCAAAAGCACTTCACCTGGTAGCCGAGTTCCGCGAGCGAAGCCGCCGCGCTCGCGCCCGCGAGACCGCTGCCGACGACGAGCACGGAGTATTTCCGCTTGTTCGACGGGTTGATGAGCTTGGATTCAAACTTGTGCCGCTCCCACTTTCCATCGAGGGGGCCGGAAGGGATCTTCGAGTCAATTCTGCCGATCATATTACTTGGCCTCCTTTGCGGCGGAAGTGGGAGCTTCGGTGCCGCAGCAGGAGGGCTCGCTGGCTTCTGCGATGTGTTTCTTGTCGTAAAATCCCGCCATCACCGCGACCGGGATGCTCACGTAGCCGAGGCAAATCGCCCATGCGAAAATCTGCGCGCCCAGCCCGATTGCGTTGGCGAGTTTTTTCGTCCGCAGGCCGAGCGTCTGGAAAAGGCTCGCCGCGCCGTGGCTGAGATGCATCGCGAGGAGCACCATCGCGACGATGTAAATGATCGCCATGAGCCGGTTGCTGAAGGCCGCGACGATCATGCGATAGACATCATGGTCCTCGTGATCCTTCCAGTGCGAGTAGTCCGGCGTGATCGTGTGCGTGGTGAAATGCAGGATGTGGAAGACGATGTAGCTCAGCAGCAAAATGCCGCTCAGCGCCATGAGCCGCGTCGCGATTTTCGCCTGCACGCTCGCCTTTTTCACGTAGCCCGCGCCCTTCGCCGCGCGATTTTCGATCACCAGCAGGATGGTCGTCGCGATGTGCAGCACGACCGCCGCGAGCAATCCGATCCGCACGATCCACAGGCCGGCAAATGGGAGGTCGCGCAGCTTCGTCCCATACGCATTGATGAGGTGCGGGCCGCCGAAAAACTGCAGGTTCCCGACGAGGTGGCCGATGACGAAAGCGATCAGGATGATGCCCGTCACGGCGACCATGAGCTTCTTTCCGATGGATGAGCGAAACAACGAGCGACGGTTATTCACGAGTGATTTTCAAAATGGTATTCGGCCAACAGCTCCAATCAGACGCACGGAAAACCGGCAGGGGCCGCGTCATCATCCGCCCCGCGTTGGCACGAGGCAGCGCGAACTGATACGCGCAAATGCCGCCGCGTGGCAACTGGCGCGAGCGGCAAATTTTTGCCGCGCGGTCAGGAACGCTGGATTGCACGGCGACGATGCAAGGCCGGAAGCTCCGCTTCAGCGGAGAGTTCAAACCTCGGCCTCAACACTAACTATGCGGGTGCAGCTTGGATTCCTCCGAGGCGAAATGCGGTCTCAGCCTGCTCCCGCAATATGGGCGCTGAATAAGCTCGCTGCGCGCGCACGCGCAGAATCGGCACCGACGCCGCTGCGAGTGCCGAATCCATGAATTGATCGCGCTGCCGACGGTGAGCTGCGTCGTGCGAGCTGTCATCCAACTCCACGATGCCGATTATCCGAAATATTTTGGGGTCACAGATCACGAAGTCGGCGTGTTTCGCGCAAATGCGATTGAACGCCGCTTTACGCCTTCCGACCGGAAGTCCCCCTTCCACCCCGATGATGTCCGCCAGTCGCACCTTGGCAAAGATCTGAAAATCCTCTCCCAGAGCCTGCTGAAGCACGCCGAAGAAATGCCGTTCCGCAGTACTGAGCAAGCCCTTCGTGACGACGTAGGGAAAACCGGCAACAGCACCGATGCTCCCCATTCCACCGCTGCGGAGGAACCGCAACAATGCGACGATGGCGAAGACAGCCAAGACAAGAAATGCACCGAGGAATGGAAAATTTTTCATCACAGATTTTCGCAAAGCCTAGTGATCCTCGCTCGTGATCCGCAGCACTTCCTCGAGCGTGGTGATGCCTTCCTTCGCCTTGTCAATGCCAACCATGCGCAGCGATTTCATCCCTTCGCTGATGGCTTGGTTTTTCACCACCGCCGCACTGGCGCGCTTGATGATGAGCCGGCGAATCGCCTCGCTCACGGGCAGCACTTCGAGGATCGGCGCGCGGCCGAGGTAGCCGCGACCTTTGCAGCGCGAGCAACCCGCGCCGCGATACAGTGTCGTGCCGTCGTTCTCGATGCCCATTTTCTCGAAAATCTCCGGGTCGGGCATAAACTCCTCTTTGCAGTTCGGGCAGATGCGGCGGACGAGACGTTGCGCGCAGGTGAGAATGACGGACGACGAAATGAGGAACGGCTCGATGCCCATGTCGTCGAGTCGCGTGATGGCGCCAGCGGCGTCATTCGTGTGCAAAGTGGAGAGCACCTGATGGCCGGTGAGCGCGGCTTTCACCGCAATGTCCGCGGTTTCGTTGTCGCGAATTTCGCCGATCATCACGATGTCCGGATCCTGCCGGAGGATGGATCGCAGCGCGCTGGAAAAATCGAGGCCGATGTCGCTTTTCACCGCGACCTGATTGATGCCGGTGAGCTGGTATTCCACGGGATCCTCGACGGTCACGATGTTGTAGATCGGGTTGTTCAGCTCGTTCAGGATCGTGTAGAGCGTCGTCGTTTTTCCGGAACCGGTGGGGCCGGTGACGAGGATCATCCCGTGCGGCGCATCGATCGCCTTTTTGAAAATGCCGAGGCTGTACTCATCCAGCCCCATGTCGTTGATGCTTCCGCCGAGGGCGCCCTTGTCGAGCAGACGGATCACGATCTTCTCGCCGTACACCGTCGGGAGCATGCTGATGCGGAGATCGATTTCCTTGCCCGAGACGCGGATGCGGAAGCGCCCATCCTGCGGCAGGCGGCGCTCCGCGATGTCGAGGCCCGCGAGAATTTTGATGCGCGACGCGATCGGCAACTGCAGGCCCTTCGGCGGCGAAGTCGCCTCGATCAGCGCGCCGTCCACGCGGTAGCGGAGTTTGATCTCCTTTTCAAACGGCTCAATGTGAATGTCCGACGCCTTCTCCTTGATCGCCTGCACGAGGATCAAGTTCACGATCTTCACGACCGGCGCGTCCTCGCTGTCCACCGCCATCTGATCGAGATCGATCTCCTGCTTCTGCACCTTCACTTCCTCGACCGTGTCCGCCGCCGCGGATTCCGCCGCGTGGCGTAGCACCTGATCCATCGTCGTGCTGGACGAGCTCACGCCGGAGAGCGCCTCGAGCACGCACGTCTCCGTGGTGATCATCGGATAGACGTCGAGCTTCGTGCGCTGCCGGAGATCGTCGAGGGCCAGGACGTTCAGCGGATCGGCCATCGCCACGAAAAGCTTCGAGCCGAGCTTGCACACGGGGACGAGCTTGTAGGCGCGCGCCATTTCCTTCGGCACGAGGTTCATCACATCCTCGGGGATGCGCATTTTCGAAAGATTGATCGGCGGCGTATCGAGGCAGCGGCCCATGGAAATGACCATGTCCTGCTCGGTCACATACTTATTGTCCGTGAGGATTTTCAGCAGGCGTCCGCCCTGCTTTTTCTGCACCTGCATGGCCTCGTCGAGCTGGCCAGGCAGCAGCAGACCGTCCTCGATCAGGACATCCGCGATTCTTTCTCCGAAGGATTTGATGCTCATTTTTGGGCTGAGAAAAAATTAGCGTTTGTAGGCGTCGGTGAGCGCCTTGGACACGGCGGCCGGCGAGGCGAGGTGCCACTGGATGTTGTAGTCGAGCAATTGCTGCACGGCCTCCTTGCCGACGACATCGAAGGGGTTCGCGAGCGCGACCATCATCGTGCGGGAAATGATGTCGAACGGGATGATGAGCCGGCCAAGCGTGACGGCTTCCGGCAGCATCTTCACGATCTGGCGATCGACATCGTAACAATCGAGCGGGAGGTAGGCGAACTTGGAGCGATCCAAAATTCCGCAGAGCAAATTTTCCAAATCCACGCCGCCGCGCGCGACGAGCTCCGAGATGAGCGAGGCGGAGGGTTGCCCGCTCTGCCGCGCGCCGTTGCGCTTGCGGATCGCCATGAGCGAAGGCGTGAGCACGTCCTCCGACACGAGCCGGTGCTGGCCGAGGAATTTTGCGAGCGCGTCGTTGCCATCGTCCGCCGTCTCGAGTTGCGCCGCAATCGCCGCCGAATCCACCGAGCCGCGCACCGAAATCCGCTCGGCGGAAGTCGTCTTTTTCGTGGCGATCAGATTGCTGTTGTCCACGACCACGCTGCGGAAATCCAAATTAATCGCCCCGCCATCGCCGCTCACTTTTTGCGAATCCGCCTGACTCGCGCGCAGCCGATCCTCGACCTGCCCGAGCGCCGCGATGATATCCGGATTTTCCGGATCGTGCTGGAGGATATATTCGTACTCGAGTACCGCGCCGGAATACTGGCCGAGCTCCATGTGCGCATCGGCGAGCCGCCGCGTGACGGCGAGCGCCTCTTGCATGTGGCCGAGGCGGAAATGAGCCTCCTTGAGGATTTCCATGCTCTGCGTGTCCTGGGGATTGGCCTGCGTGATGACCTCGAACATCTCGACGGTCTGCTGCAGTTGTTGCATCTCCTCCTTCGGGAGCGGCGGGGCCGGGCTGGCTTCGATCGTGGGCATTTGCACTCCTGAGATAGCGGGAAGTGTGCCTCGTCCGCGAACTCCCGCGATTTCCCGCGCGCTTCCGCAAAAAAATCCATTGCCCCGCGCGGCGTCCCACCTTATCAGCCGCGCCATGAAATTTTCCTCGCATCGGTGGCATCCCTAGACGGGCCTGCCGCGCCTCTCCCGGCGCGGCGGTCGTCGCCACCGCGCGTCGCCTCTTTCCGGGCCCGATGATTCCGCCGTCGAATCACCGGGCCTTTTTCATGCCAAATTTTTAGCACTTCAGTTTTTTAACGCACCTCATGATCAGCCAGTTCAAATTCAACGCCGACGGACTCATCCCCGCCATCGTGCAGGACGCCACCTCGAAGCGCGTGCTCATGATGGCATGGATGAACGAGCAAAGCATCCGCATGACGCTTGAAAGAAAGCTCATGGTCTATTTCAGCCGCTCGCGGCAGAAATACTGGGTGAAAGGCGAGACCAGCGGCAACGTCCAGCGCGTCGTCCGCTGGAGCGTGGACTGCGACAAAGACACGCTGCTCTTCGAAGTCGAGCAGACCGGCGGCGCGTGCCACACCGGCTATGAGTCGTGCTTTTTCCAAGAGCTCGACGGGCACGGCCTGCCGAAGCCCGTCGAGGAGCAGCCGCTCTTCGATGCTGCCAAAACATACGGAAGCTGAGGCCGCTGTGACTGGTGACTAGTGAATAGTGACTGGTCGCAAGCCGGCCGCCGCACGCACGAACACCAGTCACTTTTCGCCAGTCACCAGTCACAAAAATGACCACGCATTTCACACCCGATTTCGCCGCCTTCCGCACCCTCGCGAAGCAGGGAAACCTCATCCCCGTCCACGCCGAGTTCATCGCCGACGCCGAGTCTCCCGTCGGCGCATTCGCAAAGCTCGACGACGGCGGCTACACGTTTCTTTTTGAGAGCGTCGAGAAAAGCGAGCAGACTGGCCGTTACTCGTTCGTCATCGTCGGCCCGCGCGTCGTGATCGAGAGCCAGGGCCGCACCGTGCGCATCACCGAGGACGGCGCGACGCGCGAATTTCAGTCGGAAAAGGATCCGCTCGCCGACTTGGAAAAATACATGTCGCGCTTCCGCTACGTGCCACTGCCGGATGAGCCGCCGGAGTTCCGCACGCGTTTCTTTGGCGGCGCGGTCGGCTACCTCGGCTACGACATCGTGCGCTTCTTCGAGCCCACGGTGCCCGCGGCAAAAGGCGACGAACTCGGCCTGCCCGAAAGCCTCTTCGTCCTCGCGGAAACCGTCCTCATCTTCGATCACCTCAAACGCCGCCTGCGCATCGTCTCGAATGCGTTCATCGAAAACGACGACGCAGCGTGCATCGAGAAAGCCTACGCCCGCGCGACGAAGACGATCGCCGACATCGCCGCGAAACTCGCAAAGCCGAACCAACTCCCGCCTTTCCCGATCACGCCGCCGCCGCCGCCCGCCGCCGCGACGAGCAACACCACGCGCGAGGAATTTCACGCGATGGTCCGCAAGGCGCACGAATACATCCACGCTGGCGACATCTTCCAAGTCGTGCCCTCGCAGCGCTTCTCCACCGACTACACCGGCGACCCGCTCACCCTCTACCGCGCGCTGCGCTTTGTGAACCCTTCGCCCTACATGTTCTGCATGAAATTCCCTGCAGCGGTGGGACGCAGCACGTTCAGCTTCGTCGGCAGCAGCCCCGAGGTCCACGTCCGCGCGGTGAATGGCAAAATCGAAATCCGTCCCATCGCCGGCACGCGCAAACGCGGCGCGACCCCCGCCGAGGACGACGCAAACGCCGCCGACCTCCTCGCCGACCCGAAGGAGCGCGCCGAGCACCTCATGCTCGTGGACCTCGCGCGCAACGATGTCGGCCGCGCGAGCGAATTCGCCTCGGTGCGCGTGAACGACTTCATGATCATCGAGCGCTACTCGCACGTCATGCACATCGTCAGCAACGTCGAAGGCCGCCTGCGCCCCGACCGCTCCGCCTACGACGTGATGCGCGCGACATTCCCCGCCGGCACCGTGAGCGGCTCGCCGAAAGTCCGCGCCATGCAGGTCATCGCCGAGCTGGAAAAATCCAAGCGCGGCGTCTATGCGGGTGCCGTCGGCTACTTCGGCTTCGATGGCAACAGCGACTCATGCATCGCGCTGCGCACCGTCGTGCTGAAGGACGGCAAAGCCCACGTGCAAGCCGGCGCCGGAGTCGTCGCCGACAGCACGCCCGAAGGCGAATACGTCGAGACCGTGAACAAGGCGATGGGCATGATGGCCGCGATTTCGCGGGCGAAGGAAGCGCGGTCGTCGTGAAAATGTTTTGCACCTTGGCGAGCGAGGCGCGCAGTGGCATTTTGAAAAGCATGACAGCAAAGCCGCTGGCACCCATCTCCTGGACACGCATGAAAGAAGGCATCGAACAAGTCCGCCACCGGCTCGAACGCGCTGCCGCCGCACTCGCGGGCGCGGGCATCCCGTACGCCGTCGTGGGTGGCAATGCCGTCGCCGCATGGGTCTCGCGCTTGGACACCGCTGCCGTGCGCAACACGCGCGACGTTGATATTCTCCTGCGCCGCGCCGATCTCGACCGCGCGCAGACCGCGATGGAAGCCGCGGGTTTCGTGCATCGCCGCGTGGCCTCGCTCGGCAAGGCGGGAGCGATGGATGTTTTTCTCGATTCGCCGGAGGCAAAAGTGCGCGACGCCGTCCACATCCTGTGGGCTGGTGAACTCGCGGTACCAGACGCCATCGAACCGACGCCCGAACTCACCCGCACGGAACACGCCGACGGCTTTGAACTGATCCCGCTGGAGGATTTGCTGCGCATGAAACTCACGTCCTTCCGCGACAAGGATCGGATGCACCTGCGCGACCTCGCGAGCGTCGGACTCGTGGATGAAAGCTGGCTCCCGCGTTTCCCCGCCGCGCTCGCGGAACGGCTGCGCCTGATCCTCGACGATCCCGAAGGCTGAGCGGGGCAATTTAAGATTTAGGATTTAAGATTTTTCCGCTTCCACGCACATGGAGAAACCGGAACTCAAACGGCGCATGATTGGTTTTGCGCCGCGCATGATGAAGCTCATCACAGTCGCCGCAGTGAGAACTACCTGCTTCACGACAACGCCACGAA
>JBBQJR010000078.1:0-10647 GCA_038326125.1 Chthoniobacterales bacterium | reverse complement strand
CATGAGCTGGATGGCGTATCCGTGGTTGCGGATTTCGTTGGCGTGCCTCGCCTTTTGAAAGAGCGCGCGCTGTGCGTCGGTGAGTTCGTTCTCGTGAATCGTAGCCATGGTCTGGGGTGTGAGAAACTAGCAGCCCCGCCCCCGGCTGACAATCTTTGCGAGCAGACTTTTTTTGGCGAAGCCCCGATCCGCGCCTACTTGTCCGCCGGCGCCGTCTTTTTCCCGCCGATGCCCACCAGCGTCTTCACCGTCTCGAACTCCTTTTGCGCGTTGCCGCCGAAATTCGAAAAGCCGTGCTCAAAAATCACGATGAAGCAAAACGTCGAGGCGATGAAAAGTGCGAACCAGAAGACGGAGCGGAGGAGTGCCATGAAAGTGCGGCCAGTCTTAGCGCAGCTTGCGTGCTAGGACAACGTGATTTTGCGGCGCACCCGCACCCCGCATTGTCACACGACCTTCACGACATTTTTCTTGCTCAAAGGAAACTCAGTGGCATGGTGCGGACGTTTTTCCACTCCTAACACGGAATTCCAAATCCAACACTGCCATGAATCTCACCTCGTTTCCCCGTCTCGCCTCCGCCTTCGTTTGCGCCGCCGCCCTGCTCTTCACTCCCGCAGCCGAAGCTGCGCGACCGAAACCGAAAAGGGAAAAAGTCGTGGGCACCGTCAAGATCGAGAAAGGCACCACCGTTCTCGTGAACAAAGTGCCTCAGAGCGACGGCAGTGAAATCAAATGCGGCGATCTCATTGACACCGATGCGACGGAGAGCGTGGTCGTCACCCTTTCCAACGGCGAAAAATACATCATCGATCCCGCCTCGCGCATCCGCCTCACCTGCAATGGCAATGGCCCCGTGCAATTCCTCGTCGTCTTCGGCGGCGTGCATCGGGAGAGCGACACCAGTGGCCTCGATCCGCTGCCGTTCTTTTCCGCGTTCGGCTCTGGCAATCAAGCCTTCCCTGCCTTTGGCGGCGGCGGCTCGAACGGCACCGGTCGCGTCGCGGTGAAAAATGCGGCCGGCCAGGTGGTCGGCTTCGTCATCACCGACTCCCGCGGCAACGTGGTCGCCTTCACGGATCCGACTGGACGCATCGTCACCCTCGCGTCCAACGCCCCGAACGGCAGTTCGATCAGCGGCTTCTTCGGCCCTGGCGCGACTTTGTAAAAAGGCGGTCGCCTTTTCTCCTTTGGGTGCGGCGAGGTTCGTCCGATCCTCTTCCGCCCCGTCTCCGGCGGGCTGCATTTTGGAACATCCGGCTCTGCCGCAGTGCAGCCGCTGCCCGTGCGTTCGCGGCGATTTCTGGCCGTCTGCCCCGCGATCGGCGCGCCGTCCGTCACGGAAAATTTGCCCGCACATAGCCGGTGCCGCACTTTTCAGATGAAGTCGCTCCACGTCATTTTCATCATCGCCGCCCTCGCGGTCGCGCACGTTTTTTTCGGTGGCGGCGACGGCACCCGGCTCATCTACGTGCTGCCGACATACGCCCTGCTCGGCCTTTCGGGCACGCTCGCGTTTTTAACGTTTTGGAAGGCACCCGGGAAAATGGATCGCGCGTGTCTCCTGTCCGCCGTCGTGTTTGCGGTTTATTTCGCCGCACGCATGGCCACTTCGCCCTCCGCGTGGCTCGCCGGGTTTGATTTTTACCCGCTGCTCGCGGCGCTCGTCCTGTATTTTGTCACCGCCCTCGTCCTCACGGGCAGCGGGCCGCGCTTTGCCATCGTCTGCGCGCTCATCGTCCTCGCCGTGGCGCACGTCGCGGTTGGGTTTTGGCAGTTTGCTAGAGACCCCGAATTTCATCCGCTCCTCCCCGGCGGCCGTGGCAGCGGCTTCCGCGCCTCCGGCTTTTTCATTTCACCGAATCACCTCGCCGGTTTTCTCGAGACGGCCCTGCTCTTTGCCACGAGCCTTTTCTTTTGGGCCGGCTTCCGCGCGCCCGGCAAAATTTTGACGGCCTACATCGCGCTCCTCTGCCTCGCGGGACTTCTGCTCACCGGCAGCCGCGGCGGCTACCTCAGCACCGGCGTGGGCCTCACCGCCTTCACCTGCCTGAGCGTGTGGACCCTGCGCCGCCACCTCTCGCGCGGGCTCCTCCCGCGCATGGCCGGCATCGCCGCCGCGATCGCGCTGCTCGGCGGCGTCCTCATGTTTGCCGCCGAGCACAGCTTCGGGATTCGCGCGCGGACGAGCACTGTCTTCGTGTCGTCGGACGTCCGTCTCGAGCTGTGGGAGGCCGCGTGGAAGCAGTTTCAACTCGCGCCGATTTTCGGCACCGGCAGCCGCACGTATCTCTACTACGGTCGGATGTTCCGCGCGCCGCTCGTGCAAAATGATCCCATCTTCGCCCACAGCGACTGGCTCGAGACGCTCGCGGAATACGGCATCGTCGGCGTGCTGCTCGCCGTCGTCTTCTTCATCGCGCATCTGCGCCACGGCTGGCAGCGCCTCACCCGCATGGCCGCCCGCTTTTCCACCGGCCTGATGGAAGGCCCGGATCGTCGCGCGCTCGCGCTGCACCTCGGCACGCTCAGCGCCATCGCCGCGTGCCTCGTCCATGCCGCGATGGATTTCAATCTCCACATCACCGCCAACGCGCTGCTCGCCGCGTTTCTCTTCGGCACACTCGCCAGTCGCCGCACGCGATGGGACGAAACGCCGTCGCCCGCCGCCGCCCGCACGCTGCACGCGATCCCCGGCGCGCTCGGTGTGTGCCTGCTCGCCGTGAGCGTCCCCCGCATCCCCGGCGAACTGCTCGCGGAAACCGCACGGGGCAAATTCGCCGAGGGAAAAATCCCGCAGGCGCAAAAACTCGCCGGCCTCGCCATCGCCCGCGGTGTGCGCAATCCCGACCTCTATTTTCAGATCGGCGAAGTGCAGCGGATGCTCGGCTATGCGCTCGGGTCCGGCGATGCGCAGGATTTTGCCTTTGAGAATGCGCACGACGCTTACGCCGAGGCGCTCGCGATTTTTCCGTTCGATGCCGGCATCCTGGTGCGCGACGCATGGGCGCTCAGTCGCCTCGGGCGGTTCGAGGAGGCCGAGCCCCTGCTCGCGCGTGCGAAGGAACTCGATCCGAAAAAGCCGCTGGCGTGGGTCTGCGCCG
Organism: Chthoniobacterales bacterium; assembly: GCA_038326125.1. Taxonomy (GTDB): domain Bacteria; phylum Verrucomicrobiota; class Verrucomicrobiia; order Chthoniobacterales; family Chthoniobacteraceae; genus SXWH01. The sequence goes on along the minus strand of JBBQJR010000078.1, from coordinate 7,543 downwards.
CCGTCCACTGGAACCTGCGCGATCGGCCCGTGGAGGCCTTCGCCAATTGGCAGGGCGCCTTGGCGCGCGACTATCGCGCCGTCTTTCCATTCCTCAACGAACTGCACGAAACCCTCGACCCGCAGGACTTGGAAAAACGCGCGCAGTCCGAAGCGGCCGCTGCGCAAAAATAGCGCCCGCGCTGCGCGTGAACATGGCTCGACGCCTCGCGCGAGCCGCGGGCATTCTCGGCACTCCGCACTTTTTCATGCCGCGCCGCATCCTCGGACTCTCCGCCTTTTTCCACGACAGCGCGGCCGCGCTCGTCGTGGATGGCGAAGTCATCGCCGCCGCGCAGGAGGAGCGCTTCACCCGCGTGAAACACGACGCGTCCTTCCCCGCCCGCGCCGTCGAATATTGTCTGCGCGAGGCGCGGCTTGGGCCCGAGGAAATCGACTACGTCACCTTTTACGAAAAGCCGCTGCTGAAATTCGACCGGCTCATTGAGACCTTCGTCGCGCGCGCGCCCGCCGGGCTGCGGTCCTTCATGCTCGCGATGCCAGCGTGGCTGAAACAAAAACTCCACCTTCCGCGCGAAATCAAACGCGCGCTCGGCGGCGCGTATCGCAAGCGCATCGTCTTCCCATCGCACCACGAGAGCCACGCGGCGTGCGCGTTCTTTCCCTCGCCGTTTCCCGAGGCCGCGATCCTCACGCTCGACGGCGTCGGCGAGTGGGACACCGCGACGATCGGTCGCGGTCGCGGAGAAAAAATCGAGCTACTTAACACGCAGCGCTTCCCGCATTCGCCGGGGCTTTTGTATTCGGCGTTCACGAGCTTCTGCGGCTTCCGCGTGAACTCCGGCGAGTACAAGCTCATGGGCCTCGCGCCGTACGGAGAGCCGAAATACGCGGAGCTGATCCGCCGCGAACTGCTCGATCTGAAAGCCGACGGATCGTTCCGGCTAAAAATGCAGCACTTCAATTTCGCCGGCGGGCTGACGATGACGCGCCGCTCGTTTGCCGACCTTTTCGGCGGCCCGCCGCGCGTGGCCGAGAGCGCCATCACGCAGCGCGAGATGGACCTTGCGGCGAGCATTCAGAGCGTGATGAACGAAATCGTCCTGCGCATGGCGCGTCACGCGAAGGAACTGACCGGTGCGAAAAATCTCTGCCTCGCCGGCGGCGTTGCGCTGAATTGCGTGGCGAACGGCGAGCTGCTGCGCGCGAAAATTTTTGACGACATCTGGATTCCTTCGTCCGCGGGGGACGCGGGCGGCGCGCTCGGCGCCGCGCTATTTGTCTCGCATCAGTTGCTCGGCACGCCGCGCATCCCGAAGGCCGGGGATTCGTTGCAAGGCGCGCTGCTCGGCCCGGCATTCAGCGACGCGGAGGTGCGCGCTTTTCTCGATGCGAACGGGGCAATCTACCGTCACTTTCCGAGCGAACCCGAACTGCTCGCGAGCGTCGCTGCCGAACTCGAAAGCTGCAAAGTCGGCGGCTGGTTTCACGGGCGCATGGACTTCGGCCCGCGCGCGCTCGGGGCGCGCAGCATTCTCGGCGATCCGCGCGACGTCACGATGCAGTCGCGCATGAATCTGCGCGTGAAATTCCGCGAAAGTTTCCGCCCCTTTGCGCCAAGCTGCCTCGCGGAGGACGCGAACGCGTGGTTCGAGCTCGATCGCGAATCGCCGTACATGCTGCTCGTCGCGCCGGTGCGCGCGGAGCACCGGTTGCCGCTCGACGACGCGCAGCGCCATCGGATGCGCGATCCCGATCTGCGCATGCGGATGAATGTTGCGCGCAGCACGCTGCCTGCGATCACGCACGCGGATTTTTCCGCGCGCGTACAGACCGTGAATGAAGAGCGCAACGGCCGTTATTTCCGACTTATCCGCGCTTTCAAAAAACGCACTGGCTGCGGCGTGCTCGTGAACACCAGTTTCAACGTGCGGGGCGAGCCGATCGTCTGCACGCCGGAGGATGCGTGGCGCTGCTTCATGGCGTGCGACATGGATTTGCTCGTGCTCGAAAATTGCGTGCTGCAAAAGGCGGATCAGCCCTGCGCCACGGCTGGTGCGCGCGAATTTGCTCGCGACTGAGGGCACACGAAAAGCCGCTGCGATGATCAATCCATTCGCCGACGTGAACTGGCATCCCGACCAAACGGGGCGGCGCGCCTTCGCGAAAAGCATTGCGATCGGGATGCCGGCGGTGGCGCTCGTTTTCGGCTCGCTCGGCTGGCTGCGCACGCACACGTGGCCCGCGTGGACGTGGTGGCTGGCGGCGATCGGCTGTGCGACGGGAATCGTCCTTTGGCTGCTGCCGCAAATTTCCCGGCCATTTTACATCGCGTGGAACGCTATCGGGTGCTGCGTCGGCTTTGTCGTGAGCAATGCTGCGTTGGCCGCGATCTATTTTCTCGTGGTCACGCCGATCGGTTTGGCGCTCCGACTCGCTCGCCGCGATCCGCTGAGGCTCCGGCCCGACCGTGCGCGCGCATCATTCTGGGATGACGCGGAAAAACCGCGGGACGCGACGCGCTACTTCCGGCAATATTGAACGATGCAAGACGACCCCGGCGATTTTGAAAAAGCCGCGCGTTCGAAGCCGCCGGGAATCGGGCGCGAGCTGATCGATCTTTTGCGGCACAACAAAAAGTGGTGGCTGGTGCCGATTCTCGTCGCGCTGCTCATCGTCGGCGCGCTGATCGCGCTGAGCATCCTCGCGCCGAGCGCCGTGCCTTTTCTCTACCCGCTGTGGTGAGCGGAGTCGCGGCTTCGCGCTGTTCCGGCGAAAGAAACTTTGACTAACCGGCGGGGACTTTCGTCAATGGCGGGGAAATCCGGCGGCCTGCTGCCGGAAGGATTCAAAATCAAAAACCAACACCAACAACCCAGATGAAACTTAAGAACCTGTTCACCCTGCTCGCCGCGTGCGCTCTCGCGGTTCCGGCGTTTGCCGAGGAAGATACGCCGCTCGCCAAGGAGATGGAAAAACTCGGAAAGGCGCTGAAGGCCATCAACCGCAACGTCGCGGATGCCGGGCAAAAGGACGCGAACCTCGCGAAGGTCGCGGACGCGAAGGCGGCAAACGCCGCGGGCACGAAGCTGGAACCCGCCAAGCTCAAGGACGTGCCGGCCGGAGAAAAGGCGAAGTTTCTCGAAGGCTACAAAGCCTCGATGCAGGAAGTCAGCAAGAGCCTCGATGCGCTGAAGGCCGCCATCGAAGGTGGCAAAACCGACGAGGCGAAGAGCATCATCGAAAAGCTCAACTCCGAGAAAAAGGAGGGCCACAAAAAGTACAAGGCTGAGGACTAGGACGGCGGGTAAAAGTAAGACTTACGCGGAGGGGCGGCGCGCGATCGTGCCGCCCCTCTTGCTTGCCGGGGAAAATCACGCGAAGTTTCCGCATGACGCGCAACGAACTGCTCGACCTTTATTTCATGGACGCGCGCGCGAAGCTGATCGACCTCGCGGCCTTTCTCGATCGGGTCGAGCGCGGCGCAGGTGAGGCTGATTTTCGGCTCGATGCTTTTCGGACTGCGATGAAGGAACTTTCTGGCGGAGGCAGTGAACGAGCGCGCGCAGTCCTGACCTCGCTCAGCGATCCGACGAGCGAGCCGCTGGAAAAGTCGCCAGGAAAAGGAGCGGTCGGAGCGTGGCAAAAAGCTGAGCGATGACGGTTCAGCGAACGCCGCACGCGCGACCGAATTTTTAATCTTCTCCACTCTCAATCTCACCTTTCAACTTTCCCGAATGCGCTACATCGAACCTCACGGGCACATGGTTTCGCGGACGACGGACGACTATCAGGCGATGGTCACGGCGGGCTGCGCGGCGGTGTGCGAGCCCGCGTTTTGGGCGGGCTTTGACCGCAGCGGGGTGCAGGGATTTTATGATTATTTTTGCCAGCTCACCGACTACGAGCCGAAGCGCGCGGCGAAGTTCGGACTGCCGCATTTCTGCTGGCTGTGCATCAACCCGAAGGAGTCCGAAGACATGGGTCTCGCGGAGGAAGTGCTCGCGATCATCCCGGAGTTTCTCGCGCGGCCGAACGTGCTCGGCATCGGCGAAATCGGGCTGAACAAAAACACGCGCAACGAACTGAAAATCCTCGAGCGGCATGTGGACCTCGCGGCACGGCACGGGCAGATGATCCTCGTCCACACGCCGCACCTCGAGGACAAGCTGAAGGGCACGCGGTTGATTTTGGATGTGATCAAAGGCGACCAGCGCATCGCGCCGGAGCGCGTGATCATCGATCACATCGAGGAGCACACGGCGAAAATGGTGCTCGAGACCGGGATGTGGGCGGGCATGACGCTTTACCCGGAATCGAAATGCACGCCGGCGCGCGCGATCGACATTTTGGAGAACTACGGCGCGGAACGCATCTGGATGAACAGCGCGTGCGACTGGGGCATCAGCGTGCCGCTCGCCGTGCCGCGCACCGTGTTGGAGATGCGCAAGCGCGGGTGGACGGAGGAGCGGGCGGATGCGGTTGCGTTTGGAAATCCGCTGCGTTTCATGTCGCAAAATCCGCGCTTCAAAATTTGACCCGCGCGCATCTTGCCGCTTGGCAGCGAAACGCGCCTGCATACCTTTTCCAAAGTGACTCGCCGACCTCTTCCTCTTGCCCTGTGCGTTTGCCTCTCCGTTCTCACCGCGCGCGCGCAGGAGACTCCGCCGCGACCGGTCGTGGTCGCGTATCCGAATTCCGCCACGGCCAGCCGCGGGGCGCTCATCGGCGGAGGGGAAATGCCGAAGCCCGCAGCGATCCCGGCACCCCCGGCGGAGGCGGTAAAGCCGGCAGCTCCGGTGACTCGCGCCGCCCCCGATCCCGGGCTGCAGCCGAGTTGGGAGACGCAAAAGCTGGCGCGCAATTACAGCTTCGCGATCCCCGCGCCGCGCGGGCAGATCGTGGATCGCAACGGCGTGCCGCTCGCGCAGACCCGCGTGGCGTACAATCTCGCGATCATTTTTCCCGCGCCGCCGCAATTCACGGACGACGAGGCGGCGCGTTTCATCGCGGAAAAAGTGCGTCGCGCGCAGGAACTGACGGGGCGCACAATCCCACTCGATCCGGTGCGCGCGCTGAAGCAGTACAAGGAGCGCGGCGTGCTGCCGATGGTGATCGCGCAGGATCTCAAGCCCGCGGAGATGGACCGGCTCAAGCGCGCGCAGGTCGCCGGACTCACCACGATCGCAAATTATTTGCGCACGTATCCGCAAGGTCGCACCGCGGCGCATGTGCTCGGATTCGTCGGGCGGCAGGGCGGTTTTCCGAGCGGGGAAATCGAAAACAACGAGCTGCTCTGGCCGGAGTTTGAAGGACGCGACGGGATCGAAAAATCGTTCAATGCCCAGCTCACCGGAAAGCTCGGCGTGATGCAGGTCGCGTTCGATGCGAAGGGGCAGAAGGCCTCCGAAAAAATCGTGCTGCCGCCGAGGCCCGGACAAAATGTGGTGCTGAGCCTCGACTTGAAAATCCAGCAAGTCGTCGAGCGCGAACTCATCGCGGCCAAGCGGCCGTGCGCGATGGTCGTGATGGATCCCAAGACCGGCGAAATCCTCGCGATGGCTTCGGAGCCGGCGTTCGATCCGAACATCTACGTGCCGAGCGTCGCCCCCGAGGTGATGGAAAAGCTGACGAAGGATCCGTTCAACCCGCTCTTCCCGCGCGCTTTTCGCGCCGCGTATCCGCCGGGTTCCATTTTCAAAATCGTCACCGGCCTCGCGGCGCTGAACGACGGGTATGTGGACCCGGACGATGCGTTCGGCGGCGAAGCCGTCATCACGATCGGCGGGACCAAATTTCACAATTGGAAAAAGAGCGACGTGGGTCCGCTCACCTTCACCGAGGCGCTCATCCAGTCGTGCAACACGTACTTTTACAAGATGGGACTGAAGTCCGGCTACCGCCCGATCATTGACTACGCGACGCGACTCGGGCTCGGCGCGAAGACGGGCATCCCGCTCGCCTCCGAGGAGGCGGGCAGTCTCATGACGCCGGAATATGTGCAAAAGCACTACCAGCGGCGCATCATGCCCGGCGACATCGCGAACATGAGCATCGGCCAGGGCGACACGCTCGTCACGCCCGTGCAGATGGCGTCGCTCATGTGCGCGATTGCGAATGGCGGCACCGTTTTCCAGCCTCGGCTCGCGCTGCAGGTGCAGGACCTCGACGGGCGGATCGCGTTTGGCTTCGACACGCGCGTGCGCAGCCAGATCGACATTCATCGCGACACGATGAAGGCGCTGCGCACGGGGCTCGACGGCGTGGTGAGCAGCCGCGGCGGCACGGCGGGGCGCGCGGGAGTTTCCGGATTCAAAGTGGCGGGCAAGACCGGCACGGCGCAGTGGGGGCACGGCCGGACGGAGAAAGTCGCGGCGTGGTTCGTCGGCTTCGCGCCGCTCGACAAACCCCAGTACGCCTTCGCCGTGCTCTACGAGGGAAAACCGCGCGACAACGATGTGCATGGCGGCACCTACGCCGCGCCGATTGCGGGCAAAGTGCTCAAGGAGATTTTGAAGGCCGAGCCGAAGGAGCAGAAGACGACCAAGAAGAAAAAACGCATCGAGGAAGACGACGAGGAAATGGATGACGCACCGCGCCGGCGCCGGCACCGCGCGGATCCCGACGACGGAAACTGAGGAAACGAAACGGGTTTCTGCAGTTTCCCGGACAGTCTGTGATCGCTGCAAGATGCTCTGAATAAGGATGGCGCGGTGGATTCAACTACGAATGGCACGGATGGTTTTAGAGGAGGATGCCTTCATCCGTGCCAGCCGCGAAATCCGTGGTTAAAAAACCCGCGCAACCCCGGTTTTTTTGCAGAGATCTCAGACTGTCGCCGCACAATTTTCCGGCGCGCTTGTGCCGCGGTCGCTTTTTCGGAGACACTTCCGACATGACGCGAAAGGTGATGATCCAACGGTTCACGGACGGTCATGCGCAGCCGGCCTGCGAGGATGAGGTGATCCTCGAGGAGCCGCTGGAAATTCGGATCGAGGGTTCGCCCGTCGCCATCGCGATGCGCTCGCCGGGGCACGACGAGGAACTCGCCGCCGGCTGGCTCCTCAGCGAGGGCATCGTGACCGCGGCCGACGACATCGCGGCACTCGTGCCCAAGCCCGGCGGCGACGTGCAGACCGGCTCCGCCTCGGAGCGCGCCGCGATGGTGGATGTGATGTTGCGCGATCCGTCGCGCTTCGACGCCGCGCGGCATCGTCGGAGCCTGCTCACGAATGCGAGTTGCGGGCTGTGCGGCGCGGCGACGGTCGAGCAGGTGCTGCGCGATTTTCCGCCGGTGAGTTCTCCGTTTGAAATCGCGCCCGACGTGATTTTGCAAATGCCCGCCCTGCTCGCCGCGCGACAGGGCGCCTTCCGTCGCACGGGCGGCGTCCACGCGTGCGGCCTTTTCGACGCGGACGGAAATTTGCTCGCGCTCCGCGAGGATGTCGGCCGGCACAACGCGCTTGACAAGCTGCTCGGTCGCGCGCTGCTCGACGGGTGGCTCCCGCTTTCACAGCACGTCATTTTTCTCAGCGGACGCGTCT